>JAYWBY010000778.1:0-2722 GCA_043781115.1 Pseudomonadota bacterium | reverse complement strand
CCTTGGCCCGCGTCGTCCAGCCGAAGATGCGGACGGTTTTGGTCACCGAGAACACGATGGAGCAATATAGCCGGCTCCTCGGCGGCTCCGAAGACGTGCTGATCGACCACGTCGTCGCCAACCGGATCCCCGGCAGCTGGACGATCAATGAACTCCGCGTCACCGTGCAGAAGATTCTCCGCAAAGACATCTTCGGCATCGACAAATACCTGGCCCCGGCGACGCCGATCCAAGAGCTCGTCGTCAAAGGTTCGGGCGACCGCGAGGCCTTCAACACCAGCGTCATGAATTTCGCCGAGGAAAACCGCCTCGGGCAGTATATGGCGAAGCTCGTCTTTGGCATCACGGAAGAACTGCTGATGAACGCCATCTACGACGCACCGGTCGCCGGCGGTCGGCATCATTACGGCGAATTGCCGCGGACGACGTCCGTCGAACTCCGCCCGAACGAGTATTCGACCCTCTACTATGGTTGTGACGGTTCGGTCTTCGGCATCTCGGTAGCCGACCCGTTCGGCGCTCTCACCCGCCAAAAGCTCTTTCAGTATCTGAAGAAAGTGCTGCGCCGCACCGACAGCTCGAACCTGATCGACACGAAAAAGGGCGGCGCCGGCCTCGGCCTCTTCAAGATCCTCTATTCGAGCCATTCGCTGATCTGCAACGTCACGGCGAACCAACGCACGGAAGTCATGGCGCTGATCGACATTCAGCATCAAGTGCGCGACTTCTCCAAGATGGCGCGCTCGGTCCATTACTTCCAAGTGGAATAGATTTATGCGGGTTCTGAACAAGAACCTGCAATACTTCGGCGCCTTGGACGTCATCTTTCAGACCTATTCGACGGGCAAGAAGGTGAACAGCTCCGGCCCTTCCAAGACCACGAGCACGCTCAAGACCGACAACGAGACGAGCTTGTCTCTGACCCCGCTAGGCCTTAGATTGGTGCTCTAACCGTAAGGCGGACGCACCATGAAAAAGTTCCTTCTCTGCGCGGCCGCGCTCGCCTTTGGCGTTGCCTGCGGCCACAAATCCAGCGGCTCGGGCGAAGCCAAGAATCCGGCGTCGACCGATCTGCCGCAAACGCCGCTCACTGGCCAGATCGCCGGGCAACCGTGGACGGCCGTGACGGCCGTCGCCCGCAAAGCGCCGGGCTCGACGACCGACCTTTGGTTGGAAATCACCGACGCCAAGATCGAGCGGGCCTGCGACTCGTTTTCGTGGCCATTCGACGGCGCCATGCGCAAGCTCATAGCGACTGCTGACCCGTCCGTCGGCGTGAAGGAAAAGAGCGAGACTTCGGGCCAGAGCATGACGATTTACGTCCGGCCGGCCACCGGCGAGGGAACGAACTACATCAGCTTCGGCGCGCTGTCGCTCGACGAAGTGACGCGCTCGGAAGTCAAAGGCAAGATCAACATCACCTACGATGCGGGCAATACGGCGAAGGGTGCCTTCACCGCGCAGCGTTGTTTGGAATCTTCCGCCGACCCGAACGCCGACTTTCAAGCCGACGCGACTCCTGACGCCGCGCTCGTCGGCGCTTGGAAGGGACCGATCGGCAGCCTTCCCGATTGGACTTGGTCGATGAAGTTCTTGGAAGGCGGCACCGCCACGGCGAAGCTCTCGATTCCTGGCGACGACGCCGTCGAAGACGCCGACGAATCCTGGCAGACCGACAGCGGCGTCACCCCGCACCGGCTCATCCGTAAGGTCGCGAAATCGCGAGCCGACACCAACGGCCTGGAAAACCCGGCCGACACGAAGTACTGCGTTTACGGTTACGGCGCCGACGCGACGAAGCTGCTCTTCGGCTGCAGCAACTCGACCTTTCCCTTGGACCTGCCGGTCCCGGGCGACGCGGCGATGGTCCTAACGAAGAGTTAACACCCGGTTTTAAATCTGTTAACGTCGCTCCTCTTAAAGACCAAAGAGCGACCGAGGAGACCCGAAATGAAAAAGATCAAAGTGGTGCGTCCGGTGGTGGAACTCGACGGCGACGAGATGACGCGCATCATCTGGAAGATGATCAAGGACAAACTCATCCTGCCGTTTCTCGAAATCGATTTGAAATACTTCGACCTCGGCATGGAATACCGCGACAAGACGGACGACAAGGTCACGCTCGAGGCCGCGGAAGCGATCAAGAAGTACGACGTCGGCATCAAGTGCGCGACGATCACGCCCGACGAAGCTCGCGTCGAGGAATTCCACCTCAAGAAAATGTGGAAGAGCCCGAACGGCACCATCCGCAACATCCTCGGCGGCACCGTCTTCCGCTCGCCGATCATCTGCAAGAACATCCCGCGCCTCGTCAAGAACTGGACGAAACCGATCGTCGTCGGCCGCCACGCCCACGCCGACCAGTACAAAGCCACTGACGTGAAAATCCCAGGCCCGGGCAAGCTCAAGATGGTTTACGAGCCGAAGGGCGGCGGCGCGCCGCAGACGTGGGAAATCAACGATTTCTCCGGACCCGGAATCGGCATGGGCATGTTCAACACCGACGACTCGATCCTGGGCTTCGCGCGCTCGTGCTTCGAGTACGGCTTGATGACGAACTATCCCGTCTACCTGTCGACGAAGAACACGATCTTGAAGACCTATGACGGGCGCTTCAAGGACATCTTCCAAGACCTCTACACGAAAGAGTACGAAGGCAAATTCAAGAAGGCCGGCCTCACCTACGAACACCGCTTGATCGACGACATGGTGGCACAGGTGT
>JAYWBY010000777.1:0-2730 GCA_043781115.1 Pseudomonadota bacterium | reverse complement strand
TTCGAGATCCATGCCGCAATGGTTCTTGTTGACGTCGGCGCCGTCTTTGCGCGCAAAATTGTCTAGGCTCTTAACCTGGGTGTCTTGACGGTGCACGGGCGCGCAAGCAGAAAGCGACAAGGCAAGGAAGAGATGGACGTTTTTCATGGGTAGGAACCCGGATCGATGTTGGTGTTCTGTCCGGTCTTGGTTGTCGTCGAAGTCCCGGTCTTGGAGCCTACGCCGAAACTGGTGGCCGTCGAACCGAAGCCGGTTCCCGTACCCGTGCTCGTACTGCCGTAAGGGTCGGAGTCGGTGCCGGCGTCGGTCGCCGAGTCGTTGCCGAAGTTGCCGCCCGAGTTGCCTACTGTTTGATTCTCCGTCGACGTGCCGCCGCCCGTATTGCCGCCGCCCTTGCCTCCGCCGAAAAGCGCAGCGAGAATTCCCTGCAGACCACCGCCGCCGTTGGCACCGCCGATTCCGAGAAGCTTCGCGAGCAGTTGCCCAATGCCTGAGCCGCCGCCGTTGAGCGTGCCGGGCAAGGACGAGTTGCCTCCGTTGACGGTCACCGTCGTCGTCGTCGAGTACGTGCCGGTGGCCGTGCCTGTGGCCAGGGTGTTGGTTCCGCTAGTTCCAAATTCCGTGTCCGTGCTCGACAGCGTTCCGAGGGACGGCGTCCCGTCCGTGGCCGTCGATCCGCCGAGCGAAGTGTCGGTCGAGCTCAAGGTATCCGACGAACTGGCGGAGAAGGTGTCCGAGCCCGTCGGTGTTTCGTCGCCCGAAGAGGTGCCCGAGCCTAAACCGGAACCCAGCGACTTCAGGGTGCCGCTACCCGTGCCGCTGGCCGTCGCCGAGGCGCTCTGCGGGCCTTCGATCGTCTGGTGGCCTGTGGATTTGCAGGCATAGGCCCATGCTAACCACACGGCGGTGGCCAAATAGATCCCTGACCGGCGGTTACGCTGAAGCATTCTCGGATGATACTCCAAATTCCCGGACGCTCAAGCGCGAACGGCGAGGCTCGTCCAGACGACCGTCGCGGCGCCCTCGGCATCCAGCTGAATGCATTGGGCCGCAGTGCATACAAGGCTTTCGCCGACGCCTAACCGCTGCCTCGTGGAGGCGTCATCGGCGACCCATTTCACCGTCCCGGACAGAGTCGTAATGACGGTCACTTCCGCCGGCCGCGACCGACTCAAAGGCTGGCCGGAAGCGAGCGGCAGGACTTCGCACCAAGCCGCGCCAAATCTCCGGGCGATCATTACGTTGTAATCCCGGCCCGGGCCGGTCAAAGTCGCCGTCGTCGTCCAGTCCCCAGAGAAGCGATACGGCACGAGGGGAGTGAGGCGGTGGCGGCCGTGGACTCCGTGGTCCAGCTCGAACTCCGGCCCCTCCAGCGGCACAAGCACTCGTTCGACCCCTGGAAAGGCCGAAAAAGGTCCGGATTTGACGAGATCGGCCATGCTGATACGCCAGACAAAGCCTTCGGGCGAGCCGTCGCTGGACGGCAGGGAGGCAATCTCGGTCGTCGAGCCGCCGCCATTTTTCCAGGGCATGACGCGGTAGTCGGCGGGCTTTAAGTGCTTGATGGTAGGACGCATGCTTTGATACTTATCTAGCCGATGTTCGCTAGGCAACGCTATCTTTCAAACAGACGAAATCCATTCGTCGAAGGGACCAATATGAAACACTCCGGACTTAAAACTGCGGCCATGTGGTTGGCGCTCGGCGGGCTCTTCGCCTCGACCGCTTTCGGAGCGGCGCCGTCGGCCCTAGAGCGGGTCAAGAAGGCCGGCAAGCTCGTCGTCGCCATCGACGCCACCTATCCGCCGATGGAATCGGAAGGTCAAGACGGCAAACCCGCCGGCTTCGACATCGACTTCGCCAAGGAAGTCTCGAAACGCCTCGGCGTCACCGCCGAATTCGTGGTCATGAACTGGGACGGCATTCTCGCTGGTCTCGCCTCGAAACGTTATGACGTCATCATCTCGTCGATGAACATCACCGACGAGCGCAAGAAACAAGTCGACTTCGTCGAGTACGTGAAGATGTCGCAACTCTTCATCTCGAAGAAGGGCACTATCGTTTCCAACGAGAAGGACCTGGCCGGCAAAGTCGTCGCCGTGCAAGCCGACACGACCTCCATGGAATTCCTCGAGAACAAGAAGAAGGGCGGCGTCGCGATCAAGGAAATCAAAGCTTTCAAACTCGCGACCGACGCCTTCGCCGCGGTGAAGGCCAACCAAGCCGACGTCCTCGTCACGGACGAGCCGGTCGGCAAGTACTACGCCAAGCAAGACGGCGCGACGTTCCAAGTCACCGGCCGTGCCATGGCGCCGGAGCCTGTGGGCGTGCGACGCGCAAGGACGACTCTGACCTGAACAAGGCGATCAGCAAGATCGTCGACGATTTGCGCAAGGACGGCACGCTGAAGAAGATCTCGGAAACCTGGTTCGGCGGTGAATTGGGAGCCTGAGGTTGCCTGAAAATCCGTCGTTTTGGCAGTTTTCGGTCGACACGGTCATCCCGCGTCTCCTCGACGGGATGAGCTTGACCCTGCAGCTGACGCTTTGGAGCGGCTGCTGCGGGGTCTTACTCGGTTTGCTGGTGTCGTTGGCTAGGATTTCGCCCTTCAAATGGCTGAGCGTCCCGGCGGCGATCTACGTGACCCTCTTTCGAGGCACGCCCCTGCTGTTGCAGATCTTGTTCGTCTACTTCGCCTTGCCGCCGCTCCTCGACATCCGGCTCGACGCT
>JAYWBY010000776.1:0-7651 GCA_043781115.1 Pseudomonadota bacterium | reverse complement strand
GTATCAAGGCATTGATGCGCGCCAGGCTCAACTCCAATTCATCGTCGCCGCCGGCATTAGCGTCGCGCAGCAATTCCATGGTGTCGGCGAGCCCCTGGAGGGCCTTCGGCACGAATACTTTTTGTCTTGCGAGGTCCTTGAGCCCGGGTTTTAGCGTCAGAAGGAAGCCGGCGAAATTGCCGCTATCAACCGTCGACACGTACTGCGGCGGCAGGGGCTCCAAAGTTTGAGTGTCGTACCAGTTGAAAAAGTGGCCACGGTAACGCTTCATTTTCGCCAAGGTCCGGAACGTCTTCGTCGTCCGCTGCAGGAGGCGCGACGTGGTGATATAACCGAAGTCGTGCGCGGTCAGATTGGCAGCCAACGCCAAGCCAATGTTGGTCGGTGACGTCCGATGGGCGACCACTGGCGCGGGGTATTCTTGAAAATTGTCGGGCGGCAACCAGTTGTCGTCTTCGACCATGAACGTCTCGAAGAATCGCCAAGTCTTTCTCGCCAAGCGACGGACGAAATCAATCTGATCGGCGGTAAAACGCGCGTCGTCGCGCGGCAAAGGCCGACTGAGCCAATACGCTATCGCCGGCGACACCAGCCATAGCGACAACAGCGGGGTCGCCGAATGCAGGGCGACCGCATGCCACGGACCGAAGTTGGCCAACATCAAGCCTGCCAAGACTAAAGCCAAGAGCGGCGGCAGGTTCATCGACAAATAGAAGTGCGCGAGGGTCGTGCCATTCGTTTGGCGGGGATCCATCGCCGACTTCCATTCGAGAAGTCGCTTGTGCGTGATCAACATGCGCGCCCAAGAGCGGAGCATGGCGTCGGTCGCCACCAAGGCGTCATAAGGAAGGAATACCAGCCCCAACGCCGCATGGACCAAGCGGCGGATGGTCGCCGACCAGGCCTCTTGAAGGTGAGCCTTGAGCGAGGCTTCCTTGGGTTTGCGCACCGCGGCGGCAAGCGAAGCTAAAAAGGGCGGCAGGAAGACCATGGCCACGACCGCTTGGGTTAAAACCCGCGGATTTTCGAGCATCGCCCAACCGGTCATGAGTAACGCCACTTCGGACAACGGCACGACGCTTCGGCGTAGGTTGTCGAAAATTTTCCACCGGTCCAGCGCCGACAAGGGGTTGCGACAATTCGCCGGTAGACGGCTCGGGATCTTGGTCAGGAGCCATGCGCAAATTTGCCAGTCGCCCCTTATCCACCGATGCCGACGTCTGGCGTCTTCGCCGTAGTGTGAAGGATGTTCTTCATAAAGAACGACGTCGCTGACGAAGCCGCACCGAGCATAGCAGCCTTCGATCAAATCGTGGCTCAGGATCAAGTTGTCGGGAAACTCGTTGGCGAGCGTCGCGACGACGGCGTCGACATGATAGATGCCCTTGCCGATGAACGACCCTTCTTGGAAGAGGTCTTGATAGACGTCGGAAACGGCGCGCGTATAGGGATCGATCCAAGAATCGCCCGCGAATATCTTGGCGAACCACGACCGGCGAGTGCCGGGAAGGCTCACCGCAACGCGCGGCTGCAATACCCCGTAGCCTTGCCTCACACAACGGCGGGCCTCGTCGAAGCGCGGATTGTTTAACGGGTGGGCCATGGTGCCGACAAGTTTTTGCGCGGCATCGCGGGGCAGTTGGGTGTCGGTGTCCAGCGTAATGACGTATTTGACGCCATAGACAGCCTGAAGGTCGCCGACCACGACGTCGAAGGCCCCGCCTTCTTCCGAGCGGATGCCCCGGAGGGTCGCGTTGAGCGCCTCGAGCTTGCCGCGCTTTCGCTCGCGTCCCATCCAGACGTTTTCCTGAGCGTTCCAAACCCGGCGCCGATGCATCAGGAAGAACCGGTCGTGCCCCGACTCACAGTACTTGGCATTTAATGCACTGATCCCGGCGACCGCCGACTCGACGAGCGCGGCGTCGGTCGGCAGCGTCTCCGTCGGCGAGTCGACGAAATCGGTCAACAAGGCAAACGTCAGATTTTCGTCGCGGTTCGCCAGGTACCGAACTTCGAGGCCGTCGATTAGACTGAGGACGTTCCGCTGGTTGACTATCAAAGTCGGCACGACGACGATGGTGCGAAACTCCTTCGGGATGCCCTTCTCGAAGTCGAGGCGGGGCAAGAAGTTCGGCGGCACGGTCAAGGTGACCAGCCAATTCACCAAGGCCACCGCCATCTGACTGGCGGCGAGGAAGGTCAAAACCAGCAGGAGCGCCAGCAAGCCGCGGCTCGTCACCGATGGAGCCAAGGCCCAGCCAAGCCACGCCGATATTCCACCGGCGGCAAGGACGATCGTTCCTAAATAGATCGCCAGTCTGGACGATTCGTCCATGCGCGTCGCCCAGTCGGCCAAGCGGGGGCGCGCGGCGAGCGTCTTCTCGAGTTCGTCGAGGCCCTGATCGATCAAATAGTAGCCGACATGGGCTTTTTGAGCGTCGCCGAGAGACTCCGGGTTGTGCGCCGCCGCCAATTGCGTCGCCCGTTCGGCGACTTCTCGCTCGGTGACGTCGCTCGCTTTGGCGACGCGCTCGACGACGTGCCGGTAGGCGTCGCGCGTCGCGAAATCCATCCTTGCGTAGTAGCCAGCGGGGTCGCGGCTAAGTTCCTTCTCGACGGAGCTCAGCTCTTCGACGAAAGCGCGCCAATCCATTGCTCCGAGGAAGCGCAGGCTGCCGATGCTGGCGCCGACGGACACCTGGTTCGAGGCCTGCTGATGCGCTTCGAGATGCACGGCTTGCTGCGCCGATAGTCCTTGATCGGCCAGTTGCTGGTCCAACCAAGTCAAAGGGATCGAAAAGACCTGACTCTGCGCCTGCAGGCGACCGACGAATTCGGCGACGAAAGCGTTCGACAGCGACGGCGCCGCGCGAGCCATGTCAGCGACGACCAGCAAGAGGCCTTTAGGATCTTGCTCGGCCTGGAGCAGCATCAGGTTGCCCCACTTCGTCGCCTCGGCCCGATCGTTCATGCCGATGACGACCCGCGAGGCGACGCGCCGCAAGTTTTCGATCAATGCCAGCCGCAACATGATCGGCACGGCCCAAAACTCCCCAAGTTTAAGGGGAGCTTCGTCTTGATAGGCGGCCACGAAGTTGGTGATGTTCTCGCGGTCGAGCCGGCCGTCCACGTGGGCAATGACTTCCAGCGCCAAGTCGTACACCCGCGGGTAACCGGCGGAAGCGGTGTTGGTCAAGTGCGGCAGCTCGCGGCTGTAATCTTCCGGCAGATGCAACCGCGCCGTATGTACCTGCTCTTCGATCAAATGGAAGTTGTCGAGCAGCCACTCGCCAGCCGGCGAAATTTGTTGCTTTGACGCCAGTGCTTCGGTCAACCGCTCGTAAGCCTTCAGCAGGCCCGCTTCGTTCTCCGACAGGCGAACTTGAAGGTAGTCGTAGCCGCGCCGCGGGCCAACTTCATGCTTTCTCGCCAGGGCACTGGCGTGCTGCCTCAGCTGCTCGAGGCCAAAGAGTTCTAGCTTTAGCGGCGGATCCTCGGTTCGCGGCGCCGAGAGCGACGACAAGACGCGGCGCTGCAATCTAGCAAAATTCAATCTCAACTGGATCTAGCTCCGGCGCGCTCCGTGCGCAGCTCGTTATGGACTTCCCGGACCCCGAGTGTATTGGCGGCAATGGCGCCCAAGAATTGCGCGACGCGGTCGGAGGCCACGACGCCGGTCAATGTCACGACCCGGTCATCGGAAGCAATTTTCACGCCACTTGTATCTATTCCGTACAAACCGGCGATCCGGTCGCTGATGGCGTGTATGATTTCTGCTACATTCCGTTCATATCCTCTGGCATTGATCACCAAAGGATCTCGCGCCGAGTCGGTGCGAGGATAAAACGGTGGTTCAAACGTTTCGTAGTAGTTGCCCATTTTGCGTCCTCCGACTAGTAGTCATAGCACGATTGCGAGCCTAGCAATGACCCAACCCGCCAGTTTTTCAACCGACGAACTTTTTCGCTGGGTCGAACTCCAGGTTGCCATGGGGGCCCGTCGACCAGGCAGCTCGGCCGGCCGAGCCAACGAAGACTTTCTCTTCGAAGAGCTGAGGCGCTTCGGGCTCTCGGAAGTTCGGCGCGAGGTCGTGCCCGTGACGCACTGGCGTTGCGAGGCCGCGTCGCTCCTGGTCGGAAGCGAGGAAGTCCCCGTGTTCGGAATTCCCTACACCAAATTTTCACCGGACGAGGGCACGACTGCCCCGCTCGTCTTCGCGGAACCCAAAGCCCTTTCATCGCGAGCCGATTGGCGAGGCAAGATCGTCGTCGCGGAGATCGGTTTTCCGCAGCTCGACGCGGAATTGCTCATGAAACTCGCGTTGGGCCAGCACGATCCGCGAGGCAAGCTCGAGTTGAGCGATAGACCGGCCACTTGGATCAGGGTCGGCTGGCATTTTTACCGCTGGGCCGCCAAGCGAGGCGCGGCGGGATTCGTCGGCATCTTGAAGGACCAGCCTGGCGGGACCTGCGAAATGTATGCACCGTATGGCTTCAAGGAGAAGGACATCTTGGCCAAGCCCATCCCGGGCCTTTGGGCCAGCCGACGCGACGGAGCGCGGCTCCGTCAATGGGCAGAGGCCGGCAAGAGCGCCCGCCTGACGCTCAGCGGCACCCACGAACCGGCGCTTTCCCACAACATCGTCGGCGAAATTCCGGGCAAGACGGACGAAGTGCTCGTCCTAAGCACTCATCACGACTCGCCGTTCATCTCGCCGGTGGAAGACGCCAGCGGCGTCGCGGTCGTTCTCGCTTTGGCGAGGCACCTTGCCCAAGTCGAAAAGATGCGTCGAACGGTTGTCGTGCTCTTTTCGTCCGGTCACTTTTACGGTTCGATCGGCACGCGCAGCTTCATCGCCAAGCACCGTCAGGACATCGTCACCCGCACCGCCCTCGAGATCAGCATCGAACACATCGCACTCGAAGCGGCGGAAACCAGGGAGGGCACCCTGAAAGCCACGGGCCTGGCGGAGCCGGTGGGTCTCTTCATTCCGCTCAACCGTACGCTTCGCGACGTCTTGCTGAAAAACCTCGCAATGCACGAACACGGCCGAGCGCTGGTCCTCCCTGCCGAGGGTCCGCTCGGCGATTATCCTCCGACCGACGGAGGGGACTGGTACGAGGCCGGCGTCCCGGTAATCAACTACATCAGCAACCCGTCTTATCTTTTGACTAACGATGATGCACTACGTTGGGTCGATCGGAATGGCTTAGCCCAGGTGGCGCAGCTCTTCGCGGACGTCATCCAAGAACTCGATCAGGTTTCGAGGCACCAACTCGCCCGCGTCGATTTTCCGCTGAAGGCGTTGCTGATGAAGATACTGAAGCACGTCGTCCGCGCGCGATCGACTAGCTTTGGCCGGAAGCCTTTGCACTAGTTGAAACGGGGCGCCCAGCTTCCGCCGGACGCCCCACCCCTCACGAGCGCCAGGTCATTTCGAGGTCATCGTGAACGCGAAGGAGGTCGTGCATTCCGGCACGTCGACCGTGGCTTCGCGGAGGGCCGCGTTGCGGTTTCGTTGCGTTTCGGTGTACTGCCCGTCCATGGTGTTGTCGGCTTTGACTTTCAAGTCGATCCGACACTCCTGGTCCATGACCGCGGGATAATCATCCGACCCCATATGGCGGCCGTTGTGGAGCGCATAGAGCGTGCCTTTGTTGCCTCGGACAACGCCGCTGACAGATTTTCCCTGGTCGGAACAAAAATCGATCGAGACGTTGCCCTTGCCGTCGTTCGTCAGGAAGAAAGGCACTTGCGTGATCGAATCCGAGTCGTCGAGCGGTTTCTTGCCGCAGCCGTCCTGGAGGTTCCGAACCTGTTCGACGTAGTATGTGCCGCCTTGCAGCAGGAACGAGTCGCTCGAATCCTCGGACGACACTGGCGCCGGGTCGTTCTTCTTCGCTTCTCCGGCATCACCGTCGCCGTGGCCGCATCCGCCAAGGGAAGCCGCCAGCAAGCCGACGGCGAGGATGATGTTCAGTTGCCTATTCATGGCGTCAACTCCTTCTTATTCGTGAAGACTTATTCGTGAAACTTGTTCGTGAAAGGATAAAGCTGGGTTATTTGAAGCTGCCGCCGCCCGTCACCGTTTCCGACAACGCTGCCTTCTCCGCCGGCGACGGCAAGCCCGCCGTCGCGACCGACTTTTTCGGCTGGGCGACGGCGCCGCTGGTCGCCGACGCGATCTTCGCCCGCTCCTCGAGCCGCGCGACTTTGACTTTCAAGTCGTTGAGTTCCGTCGTCAGCTTCTCGTTTTCGGATTTCAGCGTTTGGTTTTGCGCCTCGAGGTCTTTGTCGACGTTGCACGCGTTCAGCGGCAGGACGATCAACAGCGTGGCCATGAATTTCTTGAGGGACGTAGTCATGATCGAAAGCCTCCTTTGCTTTCGGGGCGACTAGTGCAAAGCCGGGGCCACGGCCTTTTGGCATGGTGAGGCAGGAGTTTTTCTTGAGAATTCAACGAGTGCTTTCGCCGAAATGGCAATATGAGAAAAACTCATTGGCAGATTTGGGAAAACCAAGCATGACAGGTGGGTTGCAAAAGTTGCAGGAGTCAGCGCATGAAGCCAGTCATCAATCTCGACGAGCTCGAATTTGAAGCGAACGAAAATGGCGCTTTCGCTTCGCGCTCCGGCGTCATCGGCGCGAAGATCGGCGCCAAGAACCTGAGCTACAGCCTTACCGTCCTGCAGCCCGGCAAAATGGTTTGCCCCTTCCACAACCATCGGGTCGAAGAAGAGATGTTCTTCATCCTCGAGGGCGAGGGAACGTTGCGTTTCGGGGCGAATCGCTACCCGCTCCGAAAGAACGACACGATTGCCTGCCCTCCCGGCGGACGCGACGTGGCCCACCAGATCATCAACACCGGCAAGGTCGACATGAAGTATCTGGCGCTCAGCACCAAAGCCGAAACTGAGGTCTGCGAATACCCGGACTCCGACAAGGTCAGCGCGGTGTCCGGAAAATACGGCAATCGAGACTTGAGGAAGCTCTTCCGCTCGTCCACGGCCGTCGACTATTTTGACGGCGAGAAGACCAAGTAGAGCTTAGTTGCCGAAGTGCTTCGTGCAACCGGTACTGATGATGCCCGTGCCTTCTTTTACCTTGCCGTCGGCCCCGACGACAGGCGCCGTGGAATCGTTGGCGCAGTCGCCAGCCTTGGTCGCCGGCTTTTCGGCTTCCGCCGGCTTACACGCGGCCATGCGAGCCAGAATGTCGTTGGCGGCCGCTTTGACTTCGTCGTTCGCCGGGGTTGGCTTCGAGATTTCCAAGACTTCGTCTTTGGCGGTAATGCCAGCGGGGCAAAGAGAATCCGTCAGCGATGACGTCAAAGGCAAACCGACGCTCGGGACGAAGAGCGCGCTCTTGCCCGCGACGATTTTTTGGTAGCGTTTGTTGTTGATGCGGACCACCGACGTCGTCAGCTCGGGACCGTCTGCAGCGAGAGCCTGCGAGGCAGTCACGAAGGCAGCAACAATGAAGAACGTTTTCCACCATTTGGCCATGGCCGTCACTCCCGATCTTTGAGACTCCAAGGCGGCATCTATAGACCGGGAGTTGGCCAAAAGCCACTGCGGAATTCTATGCCTATCCGGAAAGCGTACCTAATACTAATCCCGAGGATAACGCGACAGCGACCAACACCCGCCAG
>JAYWBY010000775.1:0-2735 GCA_043781115.1 Pseudomonadota bacterium | reverse complement strand
CGGAGGCAGCACTTTCGCCAGCGGCAAGATGCCGATTTCGCCGAAAAGGCCCTCAACCTGAGTCGCCAACGACCAAAAGGCGGCCATATAGGAGAAGCCAAGCCCGCGGAGAAACCAACGGACGCCGAAATGAGATAGTGATTTCATCAGGTTACACGCATTTTCCGACCCTACAGTTTAGCCGAACGCCGCCGATAAGCAGTTGAGACTCAAGACAATTGTAGTCGGGATCGGTCCATAGATGAACCAACGCCAGCCAAACAATCTCGCTCGCCTGCTCGACGTGCCGCTTAGGGTTACGGTCGAACTCGGCCGCACCAAAATGCTTGTCCAAGATCTATTGGCTCTAAATCCCGGATCCCTGGTCGAGCTCGACCGCCTAGCTGGCGAACCGCTCGAAATCCGGATCAACGGCAAACTCGTCGCCCGCGGCGAAGCCGTCGTCGTCAATGAGCGCTATGCCGTGCGCGTTACGGAAGTCATTGCCGACGGAAATCCTGAAGTCGCGCTGGACGAGTCCGCATGACGGAGTCGACGTCCAACGTCGCTTCGGTCATCTTGATCGTCGAAGACGATGAGGATACGCGCGGCATCCTGGTGCAGATGGTCGGCGGGCTTGGCATCAACGTGCTCGAAGCTGGGCATGGGCGGGAAGCTTTGGCTATTTTGAAGAAGCAGAAGGTCGACGTCGTCTTGTCCGATCTCGTGATGCCGCAGATGTCGGGAATCATGCTGCTCCACTCGATGGTCGAGCAAGGGCACCACATGCCTTTCATCCTGATAACTGGGTTCAGCGACAAGGACTCGGCGATTCAGGCTTTGCGTCTCGGAGCCTTTGACTATCTCGAAAAGCCGGTCCATGAAACGGACCTCCTGTCCGTGCTCGGCGAAGCGTTAAAAGTGGGACAGGAGCAAGCTTTACTCGTGCAGCAGGTCGAGGCCAGAGGTTCGCCGTTGCAAGCCGGCGGCGTCGACCGGAGCGCTGAAGTAGCGATCATGAAGATGCGGACCTTCCGCTTCAAAGGCGAAACGCACGATTACACCGTAAGCCGTGGCAACACGGAGACCTGGCATGATCTAAAGATGCTGTTCATCGACGAAGCCCAACAGCAGTTGGTCTTTAGCGAGGGCGCCCTGGCGGATCTGCTCAAGAATCCCGAGACCCTGGCGCGCGATCTCGGCTTCGTCTTGCGCGTCGTTCAGTCGATCCGCATGGCAAGCGAAGCCATCCGACTCACCGACATCGCCGAGATGGCGTGGTCGTTGGAATCGGCGATTGCGGCCGTAAAGCATGTGCCGAGCGCCATGACGCTGGAACACGTCAACTTAATGGTCTGCGCCAACCGCATCCTGCACGCGAAGGTCACGTCGCTTGCCGATAGGCTCTCGACCGACATCCAAAAATCGCTCGACCAACTGACGGAGTCGCTGCGGCAAGTCGCGGCAACTCGTGGCGTCAAGACATCGGCTTGATGTCTAAAGCGGGAAAAGCTTTTCTAATTCGACTTTGAAGTCGTCAGGTAGGCGGACCGTCAAAGCGCTTAAATTTTCGCCCAATTGGTCGAGGCTCGTTGCACCCAAGATGACGCTCGAAACGGCAGGATGGCTCGCGGCCCAAGCGAGCGCCAACTGGGTGCGCGAGACGCCGAGGCTCGTGGCGCGCTCGCCGAAGGCCCGGATCCGTGCCAGTTTGTCTTCCGTGTAGAGACCGTCGCGCAGCCAGTCCATGCGCGCCAAGCGCGAATCGGCGGGAATGCCGCGATCGTACTTGCCGGTCAACATGCCGGAGGCGAGCGGACTCCAAACGACGGTGCCCATGCCGAGGTCCAGACAGACCGGCGCCACGTCGCCTTCGAAGCGGCTCCGCGACAGGAGGTTGTATTGCGGCTGCTCGACTTGCGGGCAGTAGAGGTTGCGGCGGTCGCATGCCGCGTGCGCTTGGCGGAGCTGCGCACCGGACCATTCGCTTGTGCCCCAGTAGAGGATCTTGCCTTGATGAACGAGGTCGTCCATGGCGCGAACGGTCTCTTCCACCGGCGTCGCCGCGTCGAACCGGTGGCAGAAATATACGTCGAGGTACTCGGTGCCGATGCGCTTCAGCGTCTTCTCAATCGACTCCATGATGTGCTTGCGCGACAGGCCCGAGTCGTTGACGTCATCGCTCATCGGCCAGAATAATTTCGACGTGATCACCAGCTCGTGGCGCGGCAAGTCGCGCAACACCTTGCCCATCGCTCGTTCGGATTCGCCCTTGGCGTAGATGTCGGCGATGTCGAAGAAGTTGATGCCGGCGTCAAAGGAGGCGTGGATCACCTGCTTGATCAGCTTGTCGTCGGTGACGCTGCCGCCAAACGTCGTCCAGCCGCCGAGACCGAAAACACTGACTTTGGTGCCGCAGCGCCCGAGGCTGCGATAACGCATGTTGCCCTTGCCCATCGTACCCTCCGGAGGCTTGAAACGGAGGCGATTAGACCATCCTAGGCGGGAGTTTGCCAGGAGTTTTGGCAGCGGCCGCAGCTGTAGTGGTAACTGCCGGAGGCAAACCATGCGGAGCGCAAATCTTGGCAGCCACAGCGCGGGCATTTGGCGCCGCGATGATTGTAGACGCAGATCGAGTTGCGGCAGCGGTCCTGACCTTCGGCGTT
Source organism: Pseudomonadota bacterium (assembly GCA_043781115.1). Classification (GTDB taxonomy): domain Bacteria; phylum Bdellovibrionota_B; class Oligoflexia; order Oligoflexales; family CAIYRB01; genus CAIYRB01. The sequence goes on along the minus strand of JAYWBY010000775.1, from coordinate 90 downwards.
TTGGTAGACTGGCCCCGTGCAGATCGGGCACCGGTGGCGCGACCTGAGATCAACGACGTCGGCTTTCGGTGCCTTGCCGTCACTCATAGT
>JAYWBY010000774.1:0-2751 GCA_043781115.1 Pseudomonadota bacterium | reverse complement strand
CACCCCAGCCACCTCCCGACTTCGTCGTCATGATGTCAGCCGCCGCAGCTTGCGAATTCAGCTCGAGAGTAGCTGTTGGTGTCGTCGTGCCGATACCTAGTCGACTGTTCGTGTTGTCCCAAGCCAGTATGTTCGCGCCAGTACCCGACGGGGTTGCAAGTGCCGTGGTGGATGTTGCATAAGCAAGTTGGGTCGTCGCCAGTCCAGAAAGAGCGCCGGCGGCTCCCGTTGGGCCGATCGAGCCAATTGCTCCAGAAGCACCTGTCGGACCGGAAGCGCCGGTTGGACCGTTGGTCCCGTTTGTTCCTGCCGCACCGGTCGGCCCCGTTGCGCCAGCCGTTCCAGTTGGCCCATTTGCGCCAGTTGTGCCGGTTGGTCCTTGGCCTCCCGTCGGACCCACTGCGCCTGTTGCTCCAGACGGACCCGGTGCGCCAGCCGCGAAACCCGGTTTCCACGAGTTAGTGGCAGTGTCAAACTTCAGATAGTCGCCGCTTATAGCCCCGGTGGTGCTGAGCGTGAGTTTGCCGGCTTCGTTGTACGTTATCGACGAAACATCGACCGGCACTTTGAGTGCATAAGGAACGGCGCCGAAGCGTTGGCGCGGATAGACTTTGCTTGCATTGACGTCGACGACTTGGAGCCAAACGTCATCCGTGGCGGTAAATAATGTGTGGTATTCGGCATCCGCCAGGGTGAACGCGAGCTGAAAGATTCCGTCGACTAAGGGCAGTTTGGCAAACGTTTGAGCCGGCACCGCGACGAGGTCGTTGCCGTCGGCGCTCCGGTAAAAGGTGACGCTTAGGCTCGCGGATCCCGACTGGGGTTTTCCCGTTTCGTCGACGAGTCGGCCGCTATAGGACAAGGAGAATGGCGTGGTTGCGAAGCCCAGCTCAGGCAACGCCCCAAAGCTCACTAAAGTCATTGCAATGGCAAAACGAATGCCCAACGCAGTCCCCCAAAAAAGCTACAATCTCTGATCGTTATTTTTAGACAGGAACTTGAGGGGGATTGCGGTAGGGGTAGGAATGCGGATATTTAATTAATATCTACAGGTAGTTACGCGTCAACCGACCGGTCTAACGGGAAAGTCCTGAACTAGAGCGCTGAAAGTTTATCCCGCAAGAACTCGCCCCAAGGCCAAGCCCGGATGCCCTGCTCTAGATCACGTTGCTTTTCGAATAGGCCGACGACGAGAGTCTCGGCATTTGGGTGTTCGGCTTTCAGCGCCTTCAAACCTGTCAGATTTCCTGGGTCGATGCGACTGGTTGATTTGATTTCGATCCCGGCCAAGATAGCCCCGCCTCGGCTTAAGACCAGGTCAACCTCCGTTCCGGTGTTAGTCCGCCAAAAGCTGAGCTCGAAATCCAATCTTTGATAGTCGGCAATGGCGCGGGTCTGAGTAATCACAAACTGCTCGAACCTGCGTCCTCGAGCCACCGGGTTTAACCCCGAGCCCAAAGTCTTGGCGAGCGCATTGGTTACTCCCATGTCGAAAAAATAGTAGCGAGGGTGAGCCACCAGTCGTTTGCGGGCGCTTTTCAGCCAGGGGGACAGCCGCAAAGCCAAAAAGGTGTCCTCAAGGATCGCGTAGTACGATTGGGCTGTCTTCACCGAGACGGCGCATTCACGCGCCACGGAGCTGAAGTTGACAATTTCGCCATCGTTGGCGGCGGCGACATCAAGAAAGCGCGCAAACGGTGCCAAGGACTTTACCAGGCCTTCCGCAGCGATTTCCTCGTGGAGATAGGTTTCAGCGTAAGACGAGAGGAAGGCAACGGGGTCCTCTCCGCCTTCTTCGTCCCAAAGTGCCGGCAGGCAGCCGACTTTGAGCGCTCGTTCCAAATTGAACTGGAGACCAAGTTCGAGAAACGTCAAAGGATACAGCTTTTCGGTGTAAGCGCGACCGGCTAGGAGGTTAGAAGCGCCCCGTCTGAGCTTGCGGGCGCTTGAACCGGTTAGCACGAAGCGAATCCGTTGGGATTCAATGAGGTCGTGAACTTCGTCGAGCAGGGCGGGTAACTTTTGCACTTCGTCGACGAAGACTCTACCGCCCCGATGCCGGCGGCAGTGGCTAAGCACCTCGTCTCGAAAGCGTCCTGGCTCGTTGGCGTAGTCAAGAAAGGCCCGCTGCGGAAGCAGGTTTATGTAAAGGTCGGCAGGGCTCATCCAGGATTTAATGAGTGTCGTTTTACCTACTTGGCGTGGGCCGAATAGGAAAAAAGATTTATTGTTTCTTGAACTTATAGATCTGTGGAGCATACTCCATAATTGTAAAGTATTTTTGGAGGTCTAGCAACTCTATTTCGACGGCACGTCAAAGGCCGCAAAACCGACCGACCGGACTAATTGCCAATCCGAAACTGACCGGTTCCCGCATAAGAGGAGTTGGTATAAATGCGCACGTACCGCGCCGAAATCGGCGTGAATCCAACGTTCGTCATTGCGCTGGTCGAATATCCGGTCTCCCCAGCTGGCCCCAAAATGCCAGGTTGCGCGACGGTGGTCCACGTTGAATTGTCCGTAGACACTTGAAGTAAATTAACCGAGCCGATGGAGGCTGCACCCCATGAACAACCACTTGGACCTTGCCCACCCCAGCGAATGACGCTAACGGTTTTGGTTGAGCCAAGGTCCGCCTTTAAATACGACGTCGAATACCCAGCCGAGCCCCAAGTCGTCTTAGATCCTACCGACTCGTCATTCATGTCCGACTCAGAAGGATCGTTGCAGCTGCCGGAGACGGCATCAGAA
>JAYWBY010000773.1:0-7707 GCA_043781115.1 Pseudomonadota bacterium | reverse complement strand
GGAAGTGCGCGCCGCGTTGGTGCTAGGCACTTACCAGATTTTTTACATGGACCGCGTGCCCGACCGGGCGGCCGTCAACGAAAGCTGCGAATACGTGCGCCTGCGCGGCCAAGCGAGCGCCGTCGCCTTCATCAACGGCATTTTACGCAAAATTGCGCGTAAATCCGAGTATTACACCAAGCCGGACAAGAAGACGAAAGCGGCGGAATATCTGGCGCTGCAGTTCGCGCATCCTCTGTGGGTGACGCGGCGTTGGCTGGAGCGCTTCAACTTCGAGCGCATGGAAGAGATGCTGGCGTCGAACAACCAGCCGCCGCCTTGGTCCGTGCGCATCAACTCCATGAAGACCGCGCTCGCCGACATCCACGTCCTGCAAGACAACATGCTTAGAGACGAAGGCCTCCACTCCGATAGGCGGCCACTCCGCTCCGCGCTGACTCTGAAGGCGTCGCCGAACTTTGGCGAGGACTCACTCTTCGCCAAGGGCTTCTATACGATCCAGGACGAGGCCTCACAGCTCATCGCGCTGCTGGTCGACCCGAAACCTGGCGAAGTGATCATTGATGCGGCAGCTGGCCCTGGCGGCAAGCTCTCACACATGTATGAGATGGCCGAGGGCAAAGCCGAGATCGTTGCCGTCGAGAAGCATCCCTTACAGATGAAGCGGGCCAAGGAAACGATGGCCCGCCTGGGCCACGGCAACCTGACCTGGGTCGAGAAGGACTTCCTAGAGCACAAGCCGGCCAAGACCCCTCAAAAGATCCTCCTCGACGCCCCTTGCAGCGGCTTGGGCGTCCTGCGCCGTCACCCCGAGGGCAAGTGGCAGAAGGAAGGCGGGATTCTCCCGACGATGGCGGATTTGCAAAGACTGCTCATCGCCCATGCCATCAGCCTGCTTGGCCCGGGCGGCGAGCTAGTCTACTCGGTGTGCTCCTTCGAGCCCGAGGAGACCGAAGCCCACGTCGGATGGATCAGGGAAAAATATGGTGATAGAATTGAACTATTATCACCAGTTTCCCGGTTGCCGGACTATTACAAGCGCTACGTAACGCGCCAAAACCTGCTCCTGGTTTATGCCGGGAACCAGGACGAGATGGACGGTTTCGGCGCCTTCATCATCAAGGTCAAAGGCCCCTGAAGAAGTTCGTACTAAGCCTCGCTGCATTTTGGCTGGCCTTCGTCCCGGCGCTCCACGCCGAGCCGGAGTCAGGCGCGGCGACCCCGCGCCAATTTTCGACCTTCGCCGAAGTGCGCAACGCCGTGCTCGACGCGATGGCCGGCGCCACTAAGCGCATTTGGTTGAACACCGACTATTTGACGGACGGCGAGATCGTTTCGGCGCTCTATGTCGCCCAGTACCGGAAGCTCGAAGTGATGGTGTTGCTCGGCCGGAGCAAAGCCAATAACTACATGTCGCGGCTGAATTATCTGAAGAATCAGAACATCGCCGTCTATTTGAAGCCTGACTCTTTCAAAACGACGCGCCCGACGGCACTCCTCTGCGACGACAAGCTCTATTACTTGGACGGCGAACTCGACTTCATGGCGAAAGTGAAGAAGTACACCCTGGAAGTGCCGTCGGCCGACGAGAAAGAGCACTTCCAAGCGGCCTTCGCCGGCGCAGCAAATTTGAAGGTGCCCGCCGTCGCTCGCGCCTTGCCGCTCGTCGGCCGCGCCAACCCGCAGAACCGCACGACGTCGAGTGCCGGCGCTTCGCCGCAAGCCAATCCCCGCTATTTGCCGCGACCGGCACCGACCTACTCGCACGAGGACGGCACCGGCGCCTACACTTACGACCGCCACCAGTCGCCGCGCCCCGAAGGCGTGCCGGCGAAGCTGCCGAAAGCCCTCAAATGGGAGCAGAAAAACCGTCCTGTACGTAGCTCGCCGGGGACGCCGGTGCCCGCGGCGAAGCCCGAGCCGCTGCCGCCGGAAGCGCCGAAGGTCGAAGAAGAAGAAGACACGAAAGAGTTGGGTTTACCAGCGGAGGGAGGCTAAAGAGATGCGCTTTATGGACGGTTGCCGGAAGTATTGGCCGTTGTTGTCGACCGCGCTCTTAGTCACGGGTTGCACCAGCATGTGCGGCGTCAAACGCTCGTCGATGACGCCCGAGCAGGTAGTCGAAGCTTACCTAGAAGTGGCGCTCAACATGAACGACGTCGCCGAACGCGACAACCTTGTCGAGTACACGACGGGCAACCTTAAGGCCGCCATCGAGAGCGCCTCGCCCGAGACGATCAAGGTAGCTTACGTCGACCGTAAGTACCAGATCCTGAATTACTCGGTGGTCGAGCGTCGCGACCGCACGCCGCGCGAGACCGAAATCACGTTTCAGCTGACCTACAACGATCTAGGCGTCAACGCCGGCGCCACCGTCAAGGACGCGCCGAAAGTGACGACCGAGAACACCGTCGCGGTGGTGAAAGAGAACGGTCTCTGGATGATCCGCGACGTCTTGGGCAACAAGACTTCGATCGACTTCCCCGTGTCGGAAGAGTCGAAGATTACGGCCAAGCCGGGGCCTGGGATCGACGAGGAGGAGCCGCCGCAGGCGGACGACCAAGGCGTGCAGGGTGGTTGAATAGAAAAGTAAAAGGGGTCAGGCACTTCCCGGAAGTGCCTGACCCCTTCGCTTTTGCGTTAAGAGGCTTTCTGGATTTCGATGGCGCCGAGGTAGGTGACCTGGTGCATCGTGCCTAGGCCTTCGGCGCGCGAGAAGCTAGGCTTCCTGCCGCGTTTCGACGAGCGGAACTGGGCCACGGCGTCAACGACGCCGCCAGGTCCCGTGCGACTCGCCTTTAGTTGCTCGAGAAGATCCTTGAACGGTTTCTTGATCTCGGCCTCGTGCTGGATGTGCACGAGCAGTTGCTTGCAGAACGGCAGGCGGTCGAACTTCAAGATGGCCATCAAGAACTCGCGGCCGAGTTGCTTGTGATTGACGTCGGAAGCGACCTTGAGCATGGCGCCCAAGTGCTGCATGAATGTCTCGGCGCATTTGACGTAGGCTGCGTCTTCCTTGCTGAGCAGATCGTCGGCGAAGGCCTGGACGAAGAGCGAGAAGCGCTCGGGTTGCTTCAGCATGTAGTATTTGAACGTCTCGTGGACGATCTTTTGGCTGTGACGGTCGGCGTCGAGGACGAACGGCAGGTTTTCGAGCAAGAACTGCAGGGCGACCGCTTCGCTGCGCTTCCTGAAGAGGAGCGCGAAGAGATGGTCCAGAACCGTATGGCCGAAGCGGCTCATGATGCGGTTGAAGCAGACTTTGTTCGAAAGCCCGTGCTCGGTGACGCCGAAGTAGTGCAAGAGGCTCAGGCGAATGCAGCTGCTGTTGGTGTTGCTCACCGACAGGAGGTAGGTCGCCACGTGGTCGAGCAGGGCTTGGGCCCGGTCGAATTCGCCCGGATAGGCGCGGTCGTATTCCTGGACGTTGATGCCCAGTTCACAGATCAAGGCCACCGCCATCTCGAAGATGTCGCCGTTGTGACTGCGCTCCGCCAGCTCGCTCGTCAGCGCGATCTCGACCAAGGCCCAGCAGGCCTCGTCGCAGGCCGGTTGCGCGAACAGCTCCTCTAGGAAGGCATGGAGCAGCTTCTCGCTGGCCGCATTGGCGAGCCAGATCATGATGCTTTCGACCAAGATTTCAGCCTGGAGCCGCACCGCCGACCGCTCGACGATGCGCTTGGCGAAGTGGCGGACCACTTGTTCTTCTTCGTCGGGCTTCAGCGCGCGCCGGAGCGTACGCATGTCACGCCACTTCAAGATCACGCCGAAGTCGATCAACTGGCGTGCTTGTTCGAGGCTCTTCGTGCCCTTCCAATTCGTCGGAACACCGATCATCTGTGCCACGGTATGGCCCTCACCTTGACGTTACTTAGCAACTTTCTGCGCACTCTTATTGCGGTTCTGGCCGTCCACCGCGTCTTGGATCTCGCGGCCGATGCCCTCGTCCAAGTCTTCGAAGCGGAGACCATAGCCAACGGGAAACTTCGGATCCGAGTTGAAGCGGACGACCTGGGCCAGGACGTTGAACGGCCGGGCGAAGGTGTCGGCGCGCACGGAGAGCTTCAGGCGCTCGCCGACGGTGAAGATCTGATCCTTGGTCTCGACGAAGATGCCCGTCGCCGAGATGTTGACGCCGCCGCCGATGACCAGCTGTCCGTTGTTATGAACAACGACGCGGCCGTTGATCGTGGCGCGCGGCGCCGACGGTCCCCGACGCTCGCTAGGAGCGGGAGGCTGCGTGCTACCTTCGACGCCGATCTCGTCGTAAGTCTCTTCGATCGGCCGCCAGTCCTTCCAGCCGACCTTGAAAAGAAAGGCGTCTTGGGGGATCATTTTACTATCCACCATCTGTTTGATCTGCAGGCCGGCGAAGGGCCCCAGCTGCTGACCATTTTGATAGACGTACCAAATCTGTTCGCTCATGGCGTGAAACCCCTTACCCAGGGTGGCGAAATCGCCTGTCCTAGTTAATTAGATCGGCGTTATGCCTGGGACCCTTTAGTAAAAGGGCAAATAAAAAAAACTTGTGTCGTAATTTTAAATGGTTATGACGATGCGGGGAGTCGAATATGAAGTTTGCCCTAACGGGACTGGAGCTTATCTTCGCAGGTGCGAGCCTCCTGGCCGTGGCCTCCCCAGTCCTAGCTAAGCCCAAGACTTTACAAGAAGATTTCGACATCAAGAAGGAGCCGGCCAAAGCCGACTGGCGCTACTTCATGAAATCGCCCGAGAAAAGCCGCTCCGAACTCTGGGCCTACCACTCGACCCAAGGGAAAACCCTAGGAAACTGGGCCTGGGGCTGGCGTTTGGGTTGGGTCCGAACCTGCGCCGAGAGCAAAGAGACCTACTGCGGGCAGGTGATGCGCCAAGCCCTCACCGACAAGGCTTTGGTGGTCCGTGCCGAGGCCGCAACTAGGATCGGCCGACGCTACGATGGCTCCGGCGACGCGAAGATCGTCGAACTCCTGGCGGGCGCCTACAAACACCACGGCAACAGCCGCAACGGCAAGCCGCTTTTCGTCCAAAATCGCATTTTGTATGCGTTGCACCAAGTCGGCGGCAAGGAGGCACTCGCGCAAGGCAAGACCCTAGCGGGCCTCCATCCGGAAACCAAAAGCTACTGGACGCGTCTTCAGGCCGTCGACGACGGCTCAACCGCGGCGAAGTAGTGCTAACATCGTTTGATGCAAACTAAACATCTGGTTATTGTCGCCGCCTTTGCTCTGTCGTCCACGCCCGCCGCCAGGGCAGGCACCGTCATCACCCAAAGCATCGAGACCGACTTCGGCAAAGGCCCCGAGCGGTCGATCCACGTGTGGTCGGTCGATGGCCCGAAGTTTCACCTCCAGATCGATGGTGACCGAGGGACGACCCAATACATCTTTAATGGCAAGACGCTTTACGCCTGCGGCAAACTCGACGCGAAGCAGGTCGACGCGCTCTATAGAGACCTCAGCCCGTCCGCCAGAAAGGCGCTCGATTCGTACAAGGAAGGCGCCTGCCAGGTGGTGCCGAGCAACTTCATGGCGCGCTTTTTCCTCTCGCCGATGGCTTCGGTGGAGTCGGTGGACGCTTCCGACGGTTTGCGAGTAACCCTAGGCGTCAAAGACTATAAACTCGAAATGCAAAAGCCGGCGCGTCAAGTTCAGGGCAAGGATTGCGAAGCATTCAGGCGCAGCTATTCGGTCACGCGCCACGGCGACGACCCGAAGGGCGCGGAAGCCTCGACCGCCGTCCAGGAAGAGTTTTGCCAGAGTCCCGCGATCACCTGGCGCGCCGGCCTCTGGCAAGAAGTCGCCAAAGCGATTTTACGCCAGCCGAAAGGCGCGGCGCTGTTGATCGAGCTGAAACAAGACCACGAGGCGCTATCCGGCTTCGTGCTCGAGGCGAGCATCAAGCAAAGCGGTGCTGGCGGCAAAACGGGGAGCTTTTTGCTGAAGACCACGTCGATCAAAGACGAGGAGTTCGCGCCGAAGCTCTTTCAGACGCCGAAGGACTTCGAAGTCTTCAGCCCCGAAAACCTCGAGTTGCTTGCGGAGGTCGACGCAAAAGCGAAAGCCGAGCCCGGGGTGAAGAAGGACGACGCGACGATGGCGGATTTCATGAGGTCGGCGTTTTTTTGTGCGATTGCGGGGCAGTTGGGGTGTTTTAGTAAGTAGGCGCTGCATCTGCCGGGCAAAGCCAAAACAAAAAAGCTCAAAGTGGCGACCCCGACAGGGCTCGAACCTGTAACCGCCGGATTAGAAATCCGGTGCTCTATCCAGTTGAGCTACGGAGCCGATTGGTCGAACAGGCTTCAATCTTTAGAGAAATTCAGCATCGTTGCCAACTGTTTTCGGGCCCCAAGGTCAAGTTGCAGCTGCCAACTGCCGACCTAAAGGCATGGGAAAACCCAAACCATTACAGTTCCTTGCGAAAGCACGGCTGAAATTCCGCGACGCCGAACACGAGCGGGATTTCCTGACGTGGCACCACGACCGCGTCGGCGAGAACCGGATACTGTTGATGGTCGGCGTCTTGAGCATGCTTGCCGGTTTCATCGTCCTTATGGTTTTCGCTCTCAGCAGCTCGGCCTACTCGGCTCAGTTCATAACGAAAGCCATTTTGCCGTTCACGCTTCTGGCGATCATTATGCGCCTGCAGCGTGCCCGCGATCCGTGGCGCCGCCTGACGACGCCTTTGGCTCTAGTTACGTGCATCCTAATGGCTTTGGCCTCGATGCAAACCATTGCGCTCTTTCCCTTCGGGAGGGCGCAGTTGTCGTTTGGCGGCATGCTCGTCGCGATCCTTGGTTTTTACGTTTACTCGATGATGCTCTCGCGCGAATCCGCGCTCGCCGGACTCTTGATGACGACGATTTGCGTCTACAACTACCACGAGCTGAAGCTCTACGATCCGGAGCGCTTTCGCCAGGTATGTCTGCATTTCCTTTGTGCGAACGTCTTAGGAATCATGGTGGCTTACGTTCGGGAAAAGAACGCCCGGCATATCTTTCTATTGGAGCGCAGTCTTCGGCAAGAAGCCCAAAGAGTCGACGCTTTGCTGCGCACCATGATGCCGGCGTCGATCGCGGAAAAAATGAAGTCCGGTCGCCGCACGATCGCCGAGACTTATCCCGAAGTCACGGTGCTCTTCGCTGACCTGGCAGGCTTTACCGCGCTTTCAAGTCGGATGCCTCCGCAAGTTCTGGTGAAGCTCTTGAGCGACGTCTTCACGGAGTTCGACGGCTTCGCCGAGACCTATGCCGGCGAAAAAATCAAGACGATGGGCGACGCCTACATGGTGGTCTTCGGTTGCCCGGTCTTTCGCGAGCGCCATGCCGACTCCGCCGCGGCGATGGCGATCGCCATGATGAAAGCGGCCAACGCCCGCTTCGCCCGCGAGGGCTTGGAGCTGCAAATGCGCATCGGCATTCACTCCGGCCTCGTGGTCGGCGGCGTCATCGGTTCCACGAAGCCTCAATTCGACCTTTGGGGCGAGACCGTCAACATCGCCAGCCGCCTGGAAACGACGGCGAAGGCCGGGAAGATCCAGTTGTCCGCGGCAACGCACGCTAAATTGTCGCGCGGCTTTCAGTGCACTCCGGTGCATAAGGCGCAGTTAAAGGGCGTCGGCGCGGTCGACGCCCACTTTCTCAACGGCGAAGAAGCTATGCTCAAGGCCAGTTAATTCGCCTCCTTGGTAATTCGGAACACCCGGCGTCGA
>JAYWBY010000772.1:0-7720 GCA_043781115.1 Pseudomonadota bacterium | reverse complement strand
TGTTGATCGCCACCCGGTCTTGGGCGAACACCGCTCCGGTCAAAGCGTAAGGCGACGTCGTGTCGACGAGCTTCAGCGTTTCGTCGACTTGGTTGTCGTCGTAAACGTAGACGGTCAACACCGGGCCGAAGATCTCCTCGCACATCGTCCGGTACTTCGGCGTCTTGGCGAGGATCACGGTCGGGCGGATGAAGTAGCCGACCTTGTCGTCGCATTCGCCGCCCGCCAGGATTTCCGCGTCCGGGTCGGCCTTGGCTTTGTCGATGTAGGATTTGATTGTGTCGAAGGATTTCCGGTCGATGACGGCCGCGGTGAAGTTGGTGAAGTCTTCCGGGTCGCCCATCTTGATCTCTTGGACTTCGGCGACCAGCTGGTCGCGGACGCCTTGCCAGAGGCTTTTCGGCACGTAGGCCCGCGAAGCGGCCGAGCACTTTTGACCTTGGTATTCGAAGGCTCCGCGGACGAGCGCGGTAACCAACGCCTTCGGGTCGGCGCTCGGGTGGGCGAAGACGAAGTCCTTACCCCCGGTCTCACCGACGACGCGCGGGTAGGCCTTGTACTTCGAGATGTTCTTGCCGATCGTCTGCCACATGTTGTTGAAGGTCGAAGTCGACCCGGTGAAGTGGACGCCGGCGAAATCGGGGCTGTCGAGGCAGGCGTCGCCGATCATCGAGGCTTTGCCCGAGACCATGTTGATGACGCCGGCGGGGAGCCCGGCTTCTTCCAGAATCTGCATGCCGACCCAAGACGAGAGCATCGAGGTCGCCGCCGGCTTCCAAACGACGGTGGTGCCCATCAAGGCGGGTGCGGTCGGCAAGTTCAGCGCGATCGAGGTGAAGTTGAACGGCGTGACGGCGAAGACGAAGCCTTCGAGGCCGCGGCACATCGTGCGATTCCACGTGCCGGCCGGCGAATACGGCTGGTTAGCGTAGATTTCCTGCATGAAGTGCACGTTGAAGCGCCAGAAGTCGGCGAGCTCGCAAGCGGCGTCGATCTCGGCTTGATAGACGGTCTTGCTTTGGCCAAGCATGGTCGCGGCGTTCATCGTCGCGCGGTATTTCGTGCAAAGGAGGTCGGCGGCCTTCAGGAAAATCGCCGCGCGGTCTTCCCACGGCAGGCGCGTCCATTCCTTCTGCGCCTCCGTCGCGGAGCGGATCGCCGTGGCGATGTCGTCGGCGGTGGCCTTGTAACTGACGGCGAGCTTCGTCTTGTGGTTTTGCGGCGACGAGACCGGTTCCGTATCCTTGCCCTTGACGTGCTTGCCCCCGATGACCAACGGAATCTCGACGCTCTTGTCGCGTTGGCGCTTCAGCTCGGCCTTGATCTCGGCGCGTTCCGGCGAACCGGGGGCATACGATTTCACCGGTTCATTGAGCGGCAAAGGAGCCGTGAACTGAGCGTTGGACATGGGAAGGTCTCCAGGGGAAGGGACATAGTCGCGTCTGAAGAGGGCATTCTAACTTAGGGGAAGGAAAAGGCAACGGTGGGGGCGCGAGGGGAGAGGTCGCAATTTATTTAGTTATTACAATATTTTATGGAGTCCCGTCGGCCGTTGTACAGAGGTAGGCCTTGGCCTCGGAACTCGAGTTGAGCGCTGTCGTGTCCTTGGCGGTGATCCAAATGGTATTGGCGCCAGCCTTCGCCGCCTGCTTTTGCAGCTTCTTCTTCGAGCGCTCTTTCAGCGACTTGTTGCTCTGGAACGGCACGAGGCGCCAACTCTCGGCGTCGAGGTCGTCGACGAACTTGCAAGTCGTCGGCTCCTTGTCAACGATCTGAACCTCCTTCCAAGCGATCTTTGGCTTGGCCGCGGCGGGAGCGCCGAGCAAAAGGACGGCGAGGCAAATTCCGTGGCGGATGGTGCGCGAACCCATGAAACCTCCGAAGCTTGCGTCTCGGCCGAGAATACATTCTTCCGTGTTATCTTAGCTACTCGCCAAGTTCGAGGCCAAAGCATGAGACAGAATTACCTCGCCTCGCTCCTCGTCGTCGCGCTCCTCGGCGTCGGCGTCGCGGTCTATTTTTGGCGTTCGCCGCCCATGAAAGACTCTCGATGCGGACAGCCTTTGACACGTGAGGCTCTCGAAACGTCGCTCCGCCTCGGCGGGGAATTTCTCGTTCGGCATCAAAACGCACGCGGCACCTTTGACTACGAATACGATTGGCGCACCCACGAATTGTCGAAGGAAGACAACCAAGTGCGGCAAGCCGGCGCGCTTTGGGGGTTGACGCTCTTGCCCATTCCCGCGGAGCCGGCAGCGGCCGCGGCGCTCAGCGCCGCGATTCTAGACGGCCTCGGATTTTACGCGGAGCATTCGGCGCTGACGGCGACCGGCGGGCGTTACCCGATCTACGCGGGCGCCAACGGCCCCGACGCCGAGGGATCGATGGGCACGGCGGCTCTCGTCGCGCTGAGTCTCATCGATTTCTTGAGAAATCTCGGACCCGCCGCAGAAACGGTTGCGGCGCCAGCTCGCCAGGCGCTCGCCGAATACCTGAAGTTCCTTGTCCAGTCACGCGACCCGAAGGGCCTTTGGTTCGGGCATTACGCTCATGGGGACGGGCGAGCTTTCGGCGACGCGTCGTCTTACTCCGATGGCGAGAGCTTGCTGGCGCTGGTCGAAGCGGCGAAATTTTTGAACCACGACGAGCTCTGGCCGGTGATCAAGGACGCGGCGCTAGCCGGTCACCGTCACAACGTCGAGGAGGCGCTCGCAGCCAATCCCGATTCAGACGTCACCAAAGGCTACTATCAATGGTCTTCGATGGCGCTTTACGAACTGGCGACTTCGGCGCACGCGGGTGATGCGCCATACGGCGACTGGCTCCTGGTGCTCTCGGACTGGATCGTCGACGTGCATCAGATCCTCGAACGCACGCGCAACACAGGCTACTCGTTCGAAGGAATCATTCCGGCATACGGGCTGGCGAAGGCTCGCGGCGATGCCGGCCGCGCCGCAAAACTCGAATGCGTCATTCGCGAAGGCCTCGGCAAGCTCATCACTTGGCAGGTCGGCAACCCGTCCTTCGTCCACCGAACCGACGACGGGGCCTCGGATCCCAGTGGCCAGGGCGGCGTCCAAAACGGCGCCGACGACCCGGGGCTGCGCATTGACGTGACCCAGCACCAGATGCACGCGACGGCCTTGGCGCTGCGCTTTCTCCTCCCGTGAAAAGATGTTAACTTGAGCTAAATCCTCAGGAATTGGTCGAAGGCTCGAGGGGGCTTTGGAACTTTGGTCACCCGTCGGCTCGGATGTATTGCGATAGTCTTGGCGCTGCTCGACGCCGCAGGGCCGCGGCCGGCGCGCGCCGCGAACGGGACCGAATCCCTGGCTGAGTGGAAGGGCGAACTCTTCGAGCAGAAACAAGGCGCGCTCTACCTCAAGGTGACGCTGAAGAGTTTCAAAGCAGCGAAGCAGACCAAATACATCACCAGCAACGTCCAGATCACCGTTTACGATCGGTTAAAGAAGAAGGCCTTCCTCGTCAGCCACCCCTGGGGCAACGACGACCCGACCGCTTACCCGCGCGACTTGTACAAGCTAGAATCCGGAAAATATGATATAAAACAAGTTGTTATCGTCGATGCGGAAGGCGTCAAACGCACCTGGCAAGGCGACGAGCAAGCAAAGCAGTCGTTCGTCGTGCGGAGGCAATGCCTCTCAAACCTCGGGATGTGGGTTTTGAGCCCGGACGGCAACACCGGCTTGACGGTGAAATTTGGCATGATCGCCAATTCCTACAGCGAGGAAGGCGACAAGACCGACAGCTCGGTTGCCGCGGTGCTCAACGGCTTCAGCGGTTTGATCCAAGAGAAGATCGGCGGCAAGAAGGTCCTGAGCGGAGCCGAAAACAACTACGAAAAAAACAACGAGCTCCGGGCGACGGTCACCTTCACGCGGCAGATCGCCATGTTTTACAAGTTGAACCTTTTCCGGCGCAACGACCACGCGAAGGCCATAGCCAGCGTCCTGTCGGTCTACGATCCGAACCTAAGACGCTGTTACACCGATCGCTTGGACTTCAACGAGAACCTAAAAGGGGACGTCAAATTCACCTTCCTGCTCTCAAAACAGACAGGGACGATGAGCAAACTCAAGGTGACGGGCGGCAGCGCAACCGACCCCAAGCTCGTCGAATGCATGTACAACGAGCTGGCGGCGATCCAATTTCCGGTGCCGGAGAACATCATCGGCGAGCTTACTTATATTTATGATGTAAAGTAGTTATAATGTCCAAAATGCATCGACATGGGTCGCTCGGCGACGGCACGGGGAGGGCAGGGCCTTGACCAACGGTTCACCAAACAATCAAGGGCAAGCGCCCGCGGCGAAACCCCTTGGCGTCGGCGGCAAAGCCAAGCGCCGGGTCAAAAACTTTTTGCTGCAACCACTTTTGCAGGTGAAGCTCGGCATCTACTCGATCGCCTTGTCGGTCATCTTCGCCGTCGCTTTGGCGGCGATCGTCTACCACAACTTCGCCGACCTGGTCGGCTCAATCATTACGCTCACCGACACGCCGGACGAAGTCAACGAACTGTTCCTTTCCTACTGGAAAGCGACGCGCCTCTGGATCTATCTCTGCTTCGGCATTTACTTGGCCGCGACCGTCTTGCTCTCGGTCCTCTACACGCACAAACTCGTCGGACCGACGATCGCGTTTAGGCGCCACATCCGCAGCATCGCGGACGGTCGCTACAACGCGCGGACATACTTGCGCAAGGGCGATGCCTTCGCCGAAGTCGCCGACGAGCTAAACAGGCTCTCGGAAATCATGGAAAAAACCCGGGGCGTGCCCCCTAACAAATGACGAACGGGACACCGAAACCCGCCGTCGATGGCCTTCGCGTTAGCGAAGACCGCGACCTCACGCCTCGCGACTGGTTCGTCGCCGCGATCGAGCACAACGGCAGCGTCGGCGATTGCTTAGGGGCGGTGTTGACGGAGCTCGGCGAGCGGTCGCGCTTCATCGCGACGCTGAAGGGCGCGCTAGTCGGCCCGAGCGGCAAGGGCATCGACGCTATCACCGAGTTGGCGCAGAAGATTCGCGGCCTAGAAAACACGCTGCGATTCCGTTTGGGCATTCTCCGACCGGAACGCCCCCAAGCCTGGTTTAGGGCGCCGGCGACGACGTCGACTGGGCCGTTTTCTTCGACGCTCTTGGAAGAGCCGGTGTTCGCGCCGTATGACGCGCCGAACACCGAGACCGTGCGCTTGGCACTGTCGGAGGCTTGGCGGGCGCGGCAGGTCGACAGGTTGCCCTTCAAGGATCAAAGCAGTTGCCTCTGGCGGACGCTGCTTGGTTTCAACGCCGAACTGGAAAGCATCGCGTCTTTGCCGGCGCCTTACGCGGGCATGACTTTGGCGGAGCTTCCCGCGGGCTTGCCGCCGCTGCTCGAGAGTCGTGCCTTGCGCGCCTTCTTGATCAACGTTCGGACCGAGGTGGCGGCTAGCCGCGAGCGACTCGAAGCATGCTTCAAGCAGCTCTGGGAGACGTCGGAGAAACTCTGGACCTACCAGCTCGAAGACTTGAAGCGGACGAAGCGACCCGAACCGAGCGAACGACCGCGCGTCTACAACGCCGCCGCCGAGAATATGCGCGAAGAGCTCCGCCGCCGGCGCACGGCAGCGCAACTAAAACCTCTGCTCACGCCTGCCGACTTGGACGCATTAAAATTCATGGGTTTCGATGATTTGCCGAGCGCCGACTCGCTGCGCCAACGCTACATCGCCATGGCGAAAAGACTGCATCCCGATCGCCAAGGCGGCAATGACCACGCCTTCAAGATCCTGTCGACGGCCTACGCGCAGCTGACCGGCCGCATCGAAGGCTCGGGGCGACGCCCGGACTAATTGCAGACTGCACCCTCAAATCCGGTATCAGTCCCGTTATTCACTCCAGTCGTTGCAACCTGGTTGACGATTCTTTTTGTCCTGGCTATTGGCAGAATTATCTTTGGAGTCTGCTATTTACCAGCAACGGGTTGGTCTTTGGCTGGCGCCTTCGAAGTGTTAAAAGTGATGCTTTTGGCGGAGCGTCTTGATCTGTCGACGGCTTCTATTATTGCTGCGCCCGTCGTTATCGTTGCCGTTTTTTTTGGTAACAGCATTTTGGCTAGGCGTATAGAGCGAGCGTACGCGAGCGTAGTTCTGATCCTATTGGTGGCCGGCACCATCGCCAGCCACTATTTTTTCTATTACTACAAAGATCATTTTAACATCTTCTTCTGGGAGTTCTGGGACGAATTTGAAAATTCAAAGCTCGTAATAGCAAGCTTGCCCGACGAAGTCCCGCTCCTCAGCGCTGCGATCTACACAACCTTTTTAGCTTTGCTCACGTATGGCTCGCGCGCCCTTTTGATTCGACGCCTGTCCCGATTGGCGGCGGTGAACATCCGTCTTCCGCGCCCGGTGTCAATGACGCTGGTCGGCATTTCGCTTGTTACCGCCGGTCGCGGCACCTTTGAAGACGCGCCGTTGACGAAGCAGCATCAGCGTGGCGAGGTATCGCATGTTCATGCATTGAATTGGCTGAACGCCAATCCCTTTTACGACATCCTTTTTAGCTGGCAAGAGACACACAGCGTCGGTTGGACCGGAAATCTCGGTGCCTCGCGGCCGCCGCTTCAAGAAGCGATTAAGTCGTATGAAGCCATTGCGGAAAGGCTGAGTAATCACAGTCGAGGACTTAGGGGAGCCGACCAGCTGGTGGTGCGCTTTGCGAGTCACGGCCGCATGTCAAAGTTACTGAAACACAAACCAAAGCATGTAGTGTTGGTCATGTTGGAGAGCTTTACTGGCTGGGTAGAGACAGTCGATAACGGTGCCTTCGGCAAGAAGGTGACGCCCAACTTTCAGCAACTAAAGTCTCAAGGAATGTACTTTGACAATTATTATCAATCCGGCGCAGGCACCATCGATAATTTGACCCGTGCGGTTCTGGGAATTCCCTTGCCGGCGGCATTCCCCGCGGTCCAAGCGGTTGCCGAAGCCCACCGAGTGTTTCCGACATCATTGCCCTCAATAATGCATGAGCTCGGATTCGCCGCCCGGTTTTTCTACGGCGGTAGCGGCAGTTGGCATAATCTCGACTATTTCCTGCGCGAGACGGGTTTCAATGAGGTGTTTAGTGAGCGCGATGCCGACGTCGAGGAGCGAATGCCCTTCGGGATTTTCGACGAGGACTTATATAAACTGGTGTTTAACAAGCTTCAGCAGGCAACCGTGCCGACTTTCTCGTTCATCATGACCTTGTCCAACCATCCGCCTTTTCGCTTTCCTAAGACCTATAGGGAGCGGGAAGATATTGATGTCCCGCAGTCGTTGAAAGAGCGGTTGACCGATGCGGAATACTTTCGTGATCGTTATCAGGCTCATCGCTACTCCGACTATGCGCTGCGGCAATTTCTTGATGCGGTGGAGGCTTCGCCCATGCGTGACGACGTGCTGTTCATCATCACGTCGGACCATTCACACGATGGAGCGTTTCGTTTTGGCCCGGAGGACTACGGTTGGCAAAAAAAGATCCCGCTGTTGATTTACGCTCCACGCCTAATCCGGGGGTCGCCAGTCACCAGCAACAGGTCGGGTACGCACTTGGATCTGGGGCCGACTCTCCAGGAGTTGCTTTCCGACCAGAATCAAGATATCGAAAGTTTCGGAGATAGCCTGCTAAGCGACCAAAATGGGCATCCGCTAATTAGCTTCTACGAAGAATGCAC
>JAYWBY010000771.1:0-2760 GCA_043781115.1 Pseudomonadota bacterium | reverse complement strand
TTCATTTCTCCCCCGCGACAATTCCCCCCTTCAACCCCCAAGAATCACCCCAAAATCCCGCCTAGCTAAGGGAAAGCCTCATCCCGTCCGACCTTGGTTTTCTCAGCAAAATACAGTTTAAAAATAGAGGTTCATGGAATGGCATTTCAACGCATTCCGCGTACGGCGGGGTTTTGTTTGGCTCTTGCCTCCCTCGTGAGCCCCGCCTGCGGGCGCGGTGGTTCGTCACACGACAAAGGCGATAGCAGTCCGGTTCCGCCTGCCTCTACCGTCGACCCTGCGGCCGCTGCGGCGAATCCGACGGAGCCGAAGTCGGCGGACGTTGCTGCCGAAGCAGTCCAATCCTTTGCCTTCACCGCCGAATACAAACCGCGAGCGGTCGACGTCGTGGTCATTGTGGATGGCAACGCCCGGAGCAATGGCTACTTTGCACCGCGTCTTACCGCTGCTCTGCCGCTGCTTTCGGCGCGCCTGTGGAATCTCGCCAGCACCGTCGGCAGCGTGCACGTCGCCGTGCTGGATCACTTCTTCTTCGACAACAACTTGAAGGACGACATCGTCCCACCAAACCCCGCGGCGCCTTTGGTCGACCCGTCGAGCAAAGACAAAGTCCTCAAAGTCGAAGCCATGGACTCGGCCGCCTTCGACGCCGCCTTTGAAGCCCGCTTTGCTCTAACGGGAAATCGCGGCGGGACGCCGGCCCCGGCTTCGGTTCTGGCTGCGGTCGCGACCGAGGCGGCCAAGGCCAAGGACAGCGAAGTGGACGGCTTGTTACGCAAGGATGCTTTCTTGGCCGTATTGATGGTGGGCGGAAGCCTCAACCCCAGCGACGCCCTCGACGCCAGTGACGTCTTGGCCGCGTATTCGGGCAAAGCCGGAAACATGGCGATCTCGACGCTGGCGCCCGACAAAGCCGGCTGCACCATCGCCGATTCGGATCCACCGGTCGAGACCAACCCGACTAAAGCTCCGCAGCGCAACCTTGAGATCAAACTTCAAGAAGCCACCGGCGGAATTTTCGGCTCGGTTTGCGAAAAGACCTACACTTTGTTCATGGACGACTTTGTCACCAAAGCTACCGGCACCGAGTTCTTCCCGATTACGTTGCCCGCCGGTATCGATTCGGTCGTACAGATCGCCACCGATAGCGGTGTGGAAATCAAGGACTACCGCTTCGTCAAAGGCGCGCCCGTCATCGAAGTCTCGACCCGAATCGCCCCCGGGGCAAAGTTCAGCGTCAAGGCCGTCCTAGTTGGGAGCGCCCCGAAAACCGTCGCGAGCGCATCGGAAGGCGACGACGTGCCCCAAGCCGGCGAAGGCGAATTGTCACCGGCCGAGACCGCGTTCCTGAAGGACGTGCAACCAAAGCTCAATGCGAGTTGCGGCGGCTGCCACGCTGGCCGCCCCTTCGACCCCGCAGGCGGCTTCCTTGGCTCGCAGACTTACAAGGCCGAAATTGCTCGACGGCTCGAACTACCGGCTACCGATCCGCAATTCATGCCGAAGGGCGGCACGCTCTCGGTCGACGACAAGGCAGCTTTGCTCGGCTGGGCAACGAAGTAAGACGCTTTTTTCGGCTTCCTGGAGGAACGCATGTTCAGGATGATTCTTTCACTCCTTTTGCTCGTTACCTTGGCTCTGCCAGGCTGCGGTTCGAGCAAAGAACGAAAAAGCGATCGCTCGGCGTCCACCACCGCCGACGCGGGGACGGTCGCCACGCTTGACGCTCATTCGGGCCTGCCCGCCGGTGACGATCCGGCGCTGGCGCCAGCGACGACGCCGTCCGCGGCCCCGGCGGCTGCGCCGACCCAAGAGGTCGAAAGCTGCAAACGCAAGAAGTCGAAGACCGAATACCTCACGTCGCTGACTCAAGACCTCTTCCGTCGCGGCCCCAAGGCCAGCGAGCTCAAGCAGTTCGCGGCTCAGGATTCCGACCCGACCAAAGTCGTGGCGTGGGCCTTCCAACAAGAGGAATACGACACAGGCGTAGCTTACTTCGTCTCGAACCTGTTGCGGATCGAGCAAAACCTGAAAGTCGAAGCCAATGAAAAAGATCTCAACGAAGTGGCGCTCATCAATGATTTGAAGCAGGAGCCCGTCGTTCTCGTGCAGCACAACAAGAACAAGCCGTGGTCCGACCTCTTTACCACACGCGACATTTACTGCTCGGCGCGGACGGCGGCGCTGTATGACTTTCCCGTCGACAAGAACATCGCGGGCTTCGTGAGCTGCAAGATGCCCGCTGAACGGGCCGGCTTGTTGGGCATGGTCAGCGTCCTCAGAGCCTTCAAGAGTGCCTACTATGTGTCGAACAGCAACCGCCATCGCGTTGCCATGAGCCTGTACCTCGCGCAAGGCCTGCAGCTTGCCGCCCGCACCAACGGCCCAGTCGGCGAGGGTCGTCCGGCGCCGCTCGCCGCTTGCGTGCCGGAAATTGACACGCGCGTCTCCGATACCGGCCTCGTGTTCGGCACCGCGGCCGTGCCGAAGGCCGGGCCCATCTGCGCCGGATGTCATTCACAGTTCCTGGCGCCTATGGAGCCGGCTTTCCTGCGCTTTGGAATGAAGCCTCGTCAGCAGAATCTATGGGTGACCTCCGGCTCGGGCAACTTGCCAAGGTTGTGATATAGCGCGAGTGTTATGGCCCGATAGCTGCGGAAACCGTAGGCTTTTCTGGTGGTCACTTTGACCTTGTTGTTCATACCCTCGACGGCACCGGCGGAAATTTCGCCTTTGGCATGGAACCAGTTGAGCAACAGG
>JAYWBY010000770.1:0-7723 GCA_043781115.1 Pseudomonadota bacterium | reverse complement strand
ATGACTTCCTGCATCAGCACGAGGAAATCGGCGAATGAATGCAGCGCGGTGACGCCCGTCACCTTGGCTATGCCGCCCATCAACTTCTCGCCCGCGGAGAAGAGTCGCCCGAGGCCGAGCTTGCCGGCAAAGAGAAATGGCTTGATGAGCCAGCTCATCACTTTGTTTTCCATGAATCCGGCCAACACGTTCGGACGGGCCAGAAAGTCGAGCGCGTGAGTGTCGGGCGGCGTGTCGAGCACGATCAAATCGTACCGATGGTCCTCGGCCAACTCTTGGAGTTTGGCCAGCGCCATGTACTCCAGCGGGCCGCTGAGATTCGTCGAAGCGGCTTTGTAGACGGGATGCGCCAAGATCCGCTCGGCAACGGTGTCGCTCGGCGCATGGCGCCGCACCATGGAGTCAAAGACGGCCTTTTGGTCGAGCATCGCGCCGTCGACCGTGCCCCGCACGTTGAACTCCTCCGGTAGCTTGATGCGCTTCAACTGGTTGCCGAGCGGGATGCCTAAGGCGGCGGCCAATCGCTTCGCCGGGTCGATGCTCAAAAGCGCGACCCGGCGGCCTTTGGTGGCGGCCAAGAGCGCCACTAGAATCGAGGACGTCGTCTTGCCCACGCCTCCGGCGCCGAGAAGAACGACGACCTTGGCCTTGCCGAGCCATGCATCCAGTTCCGCGGAACGACTAGCGTCGGGATTCACGGCTTGACCCCCAAGAACTCGGCGGCGAAGACCGGCGTCACAGGCTCGGCGACGAAGCCGCGCTCGGGAAGGCGCAAAAGGGGGAGATTCATGCCCGCGGCCTTCAGGCGGTCTAACCCCAGGGTCAGAGCGTCCTCGGCCCGCTCCGCCCCGGCCCGACGATGCGCCAGATAAGATTTGGTGTGCGGGCCTCCAGCGGCCGCGGGAAGCCCCGACCAGCTGCGATTCAACACGACACCCATGAGCCGCGCCGGGGCCTTTTCGCGCAGGCGCTCGAGAAACTCCAGCGTCTCGTTGACCACCAACTCTTCCGGCGTCGCGACGTAGAGAATGCCGCAGCGTTTCTCGTCGGCGAGAAAGGCCTTCACCCGCTCGGTCTCCCGGGTCAACGGACCGCCCAAGTTCGATTGCAGGACGGCGTCGGGCGTCGTCATGAGGCTCAAGAAGTGGCCCGACGCGAAACCGTCGAAGACGACGAGATCCGGGCGAGGCGGCGGCGCCAACTCGCAGTTATAGAAGAGGCGGCCGAGCATCATCAGCTCGGCCATTCCCGGGATCGTGTTGACGAAGCTGTCGACGACGCGGTTGCTGAACACGGTGTCGTAAAGCCTCTTCTGGCCGAGGTACTTGACGACGTATTCGCGAAAGTTGTCGGGCGGGTTCAAGTTGATGATGCTCAACATGTCGGTGACCCTGGATTCGACGTGTCCCGTCGAGGCCACGCCGACGAGCGGGGCGAGCTGGTCGGTGGCGGCGCTTTCGATCAGCAACGTCTTCTTGCCCGCAGCGGCCGCGACCTGGCCGAGGGCCGCCGTCACGAGCGTCTTGCCGATGCCGCCCTTGCCGGTAATCAAGACCAGCTGGCGCGACAAAAAGGGAAGGTTGGAAAGCTGCAAGGGAGGTCTAGCCGGGTTCTGGGGATCGCCTGTTTCGCCTCGAAATTCCGATCACTATAGGCGTCTTACTCTGCCTTGTCGAGCGGCTCGAAGACCTCGCGCGGGGCTTCTTGTTCGCCCTCCTCGAGGACCGTGGCGGCGACGTAATAGCGCGGCAAATTCGCTTCGATGACCATGCTGCCGAGCACCCGATGCAGCTCCTCGACGCTCTCCGAGCGCGCCAGGCTGAGGGCGACGCGCTTCTGCACGGTGTCCACCGGCGCCGCGTCGAGCTTCGACGTGTCGTAGCTGAGGAGGAAGGTGTGCGGGCCGCGCAGCTCGGCAGCGACGTCCCAGTAGCGTAGGTCACGGCCGTTGGCGTAGGTCAGGACGACGTCGTTGTAAGGCGAGACGATGTTTTCGACGCCGATGACAAAGGGCCGCGACGGTCCGAAGTGGCCGCTGAACGACGTCCTCGACTCGCGACTGATCACCGAGAAGGCCAGGGAGATGTTTTCCAAGTGCGCGGCCTTCGGCACGGCGGCGAAGAAGCCGGAGAACTCCTCACGCAAGTCGTTCAGCTCGACGTGGTTTCGGCCCGAAGCGATGGCCAACGCACGGATGACATAGAAATGATGCCAGATCATCGACCCTAGGCGCTCGCGGACCTGTTCGCTCCCCGACAACAGGCAATAGGCGATCACATAGTGATCCGGGCCGAAATTAAGGCCTAAGAACCACGACGTCTCGCGTTGAGCGCGGAGCCGGCCATAATGCCAAGTGCGCATCCACGGCACCGGTTCCAGCGTGTAAGACGCCGGCTGATAAATCGCGTTCGCCGTGTTCGACACCGGCGTCAGGCTCGTCGACGACTCGAACCCCGTCTTGCGCTCGATCATGATGCCGATTTGCGAGCCGAACTGATCGAGTTCCTGGCGGCTAAACGTCGTGTCCTTGCCGTGCTGGTTGCCGATGTCTTCGCAGAAGACGACGCCGAGGCTGTTGTGATTGGAGCGCATCGGAACCAAGGCGCTCATCTGCAGGGTCGAGCCGCCGGTGGCCGCAGCTCTCGAGCCGAGCACCGTGCTGCGCTGGGTCGAGGTCCCAGTCAGGGGCACGCCGGTCGTCCGGTTGACCGAGGTCGTCATGTCCTGGGGAGCTTCGGCCCGCCCCGGCATGACCATGGTCGACCCGGCATCGAAGTCCTGGTCCGCTTCGCTGATGGCCGGGTCGTCGCTGAACGGATTCTTTTGCGTCCGGCCGACGTCGAGCACGGCCGTTCCGAACTCGCTGGACGACAGCGACAGGTCGCGCTCGCTCGAGCCGCCGCGCACCCAAGGCGCGTCGTTCAGCGGCAAAAA
This sequence comes from Pseudomonadota bacterium, assembly GCA_043781115.1. Lineage (GTDB taxonomy): Bacteria > Bdellovibrionota_B > Oligoflexia > Oligoflexales > CAIYRB01 > CAIYRB01. Next base: position 4,789 of record JAYWBY010000770.1, on the reverse strand, counting down.
CAGCGTTGAGCGGATGTTGAGATACGGCTCGATGTAAGCCAGAATTTGCTGCGGCGGAATGCCCCCGTCTTTCGGGAAGACGACACGCGGCAAGCCGTCGCTGCCATTCATGATGCAGTAGATTCGGCCGGCGTTGTAATGCTTGGCGAGGATGGCGAAGCTTTCGGCCAAATTTTCCTCGATGCCCGCTTCCGAATCGACCGCCTCGCACACGTGGTTCAAGTGCTCGATGAAGAGCCGTGACGGCACACTGCCGTGATGTTTGACCTTGTCGCGGCTCGTCACCGAGGCGGCCAGCTGGGCTTCCTTGATGAAGATGTTACGCTTTTCCATCAGCTTCCGGGTGTATTCGACGAGAGCCTTCAGCTCGAGCTTGTTGGAAAGCAAGAAAGCGCGGCGGATGTAGTCGCGTTTTTGGGCATGGCCGTGGTCGAGAAGGTGCGAACCGAACCAGAGATAAGCGAAGACCTGGACGAGGTTGTTCCCCGCCACCTTGGAGCTCTTCAACGCCTGGTCGTAGGTTACCCGCAAGTTCTTCATGTTGCCCATGAGCTCATTGGCGCGGGCCGTAAGGAGCATCGGCACGGCCCGGGACTGGCCTTGCAGCTGGCTGACGCGGAGGCGAAGCTTGACGAGCAGGAGGTCCATCTCTTGGACGCGCATCAAATGGCGCCCGTATTCTTGCTCGAAGAGGATCGGAAACGTGAAGGCAAAGATGCCGACGAAATCCTCCTCGAACGGGAAGAGGAACTCGCGACCCTTCTTGGCGACGAAGTCGTTCATCGTCAAGATGTAAGACTCGCGGGTCTTGTCGATCTCGCCGCGGGCAAAGGCGATCAACGTGTGGATCATTTTAATGAATAGGTCGTTGCCTCGGCCTGCGACCTTTTGGCGGCGCTTCAGGAACATCTCGCCGTGGCGGACGATGTTGTCGCGCGAGCCTTGCAATAGGTAGCCATAGAGCATCATCGACACCGAGCGCGGCGACAGCCAGTTGCGCGTCGGGATGGTGTCCGGCATGCGCTGGCTGTAACGATACAGGGACGTGAAGTTGCAGCGCTGCAGTTCGCGGAAAATTTTGAATAGCAGGCCTTGGCCGAACGCCAAGCGTTCCTCGTTCGGCTTCAGGTAGGTCATGGCCTCCTTTAGGTGGTCGCTGATCTCGTCGTGCCGGCCCTTGACGTAGTCGATGGTCAGGACGCGCAGCAAAGCGACATAGCCGTAGATACCGCGCATTTCATTCGAGCGCGCGACGTCCATGGCCAGGTCTAGGAAGCGGTAGGCGATCTTGGTGAAGCCGAAATAGCCGAGCAAAGCGGCTCGGTCGGCCACGACCTTGATCAAACTGGCCGCCGAGCCCCGGCCGGCCACGGCTTCGTTCATCGCTTGGTTGTGATTCATCATCGACAAGGCGCTATGGTCGCGCATGTGGAGCTGGCTCGCCGCCGAATAGAGGCGGATCGCGGGGAACTTCCTGTCGAGCGCTTCGGTGTCGCCTTTGCGCCGGGAGTGGGCGCGACGGAGGATGTGATAAAGGCGCTTTTTCTTGTAGTTGAGCGGCAAGGCGTCGATCAGGAGCGACCAGCCGAGGCTCAGCCAAGCCACCCAGTTGACCACCGGCACGACCTTCCGCATCAGCCGGAGCGTGCTGTCGATGAGCTTACCCGTCTCGCTCATGACACCGCCGACTAACTGGAAATAGACGGCTTTGTAAGCAATGCTCGAGTGCATTTCGGTGTCGAGGTTCTGTCCGAGCAGCTCGCGGTAAGCGCGCAGCGCCCGACCGTGGCGTTTTTGGACGGCAGCCAGATCAGCCAGCGTCTCCTGGACGTGCGCCCGCTCGGCCAGAGTCGCTATCTGGTCGCGCCAGTGGTCCATGATACGCCAGGCGTTCTCGAAGTAGCGCTCCGCCGTCTGCCAGGAGCCACTCTTATAGGCCGCGTGCCCGGCCTTCTTGTTGTACTTGAGGCTGCGTTCCGCGAGCGCCTGGTCGTCGGTCTTGCCGCCGTCCAAGGCCGAGTTGAAATGGTGAGCGAGCGCGAACAGGATCTTTTCCGACGGCTCGGCGATCGAAGTTTCTAGCTTCTCGCCGATGGACTTGTGCAGGGCCCGGCGTTGCTTCGCCTCGATGCCCTCGTAGATGGCGTCGCGGGCCTTCTTGTGGGCGAACATGAAGGTCTTGCCCAAATGGCGGAGGTCGGGGTCGTCGGTGACACGTACCACCAGGCCTTCGTCCATCGCGCGCTGCACGGCCTTCATCACCGGCACGCTTTGCGCCCTACCGCCGAGCAGTAGGATCTCGAACTGGAAGGTCAAGCCGACCGTCGCCGCGATGCCGAGCACCTGCCGGTCGAATTCGCCGTACTCCTGGATCCGGCTTAAGATCAAGTCGATGGTGTTGAGCTGGATCTGCGTCTTGCGCAGCGCCTTGATGTCGAACTCCCATTCGCGGCCGACCGCCTTCGGCGAGATCAAGTCGCGAGCGACGAGCGTCCGCGTCAACTCGACCAAGTGCATCGGGTTGCCCTTCGACTGCTCTTCGAGGAAGGCGACCAAGTCAGGCGAAACGCTTTCGGGCGAGCTCAACATGTTGCCGACGATCTCGCGGATCGCCTCGGTGCCGATCTTTTCCAGGTCGATCTCGGCGTAGCGCCTTTTCAGCTTGTTGAACTTCTCGATGAACTGGTTGAAACGCGCGTTGGTCAACACCATGCCGGACCGCTGGCAGACCACGAGATAGAAGCGCAACGTGTTGGCGTTGGTGAAGAACGTGTCGATTAGGTCGAGGCTCTTGTCGTCGGCCCAGTGCAGGTCGTGGAAAAGGAACACGATCGGCTGGTTGTCCGTGCCGAGGCATTTGGTGAAGTCGGAAAACGCTTTGGCGAAGGTCGCGAAGGCGTCGGCGTTGGCCATGACGTCTCCGCCGTTGCCGTCGTCAGTCCGGTCGGCTTCGGGCACGTCGACGAGGTAGGGCTTTAAACCCGGAACGACTTCCGCGATCTTGTGGGCTTCGGGCCCGAGCGTCGTCTTGATGCGGCGGCGGAGCTCTTCCGCTTCGTGCGGGTGGCTTTTCAGCACGCGGTGCAGGTATTCGTTGAAGGCGTTGGCCAAGGCGTTGAACGGCAGGGCGTTCTCGTGCTGCGAGAATTGGCCGGACACGAAGCGGACCTTCCGGCGCGACAAATACGCCTGGAATTCGGCCATGAGCCGCGATTTGCCGATGCCCGCAGTGCCGCGGATCAGGGTCAGGCGGCTCCGGCCTTTGTCCTTCGAGACGGCGTCATACTCGGAGACCAGGGTGTTGAGCTCTTTGTCTCGACCGACGAGCGCGAGCTGGGCCGACACGGCTTGGAAGCGGTCTTTCAAGCCGAGCGGGAAGGAAATGCCCGCCGGCCGGCCGGCGCGCTCGAACATGGTCTTGGCGCGCATCAAGTCGGCGTGCAACGCGAAGGCCGTCTGATAGCGATCGTTCGGGTGTTTCGCCAGGAGCTTGTGGACGATCTTCTCGACGAGCGGCGGAATGTCGGGGCGGAGGTGGGTCAACGGCTCTGGCTCGGCGAAGACGTGCTGCTTCTCGAGCTTCTCGCGCGTCGACGCGGTGAAAGGCGGCTTACCGGCCAAGAGTTCGTAGAGGACGCAGCCCAGCGAGTAAAGGTCGACGCGGTGGTCGACCGGCGCCTCCATCAGCGGCGTTTGCTCGGGCGCCATGTAAAGCGGCGTGCCGGCGGCTTCCTCAAACGCCTTGGCACCGTTGCCCTCTTTTCCGGCGTAATGCATCGCTTCCGCGAGGCGGGCGACGCCGAAGTCCAAGACTTTGACGAGGACGCCGCGCTGGTCGCGCCAAGCTTGGCCGACGATGATGTTGTGCGGCTTGATGTCGCGATGAATGATGTTCTTGCCGTGGGTGTAATCCAGCGCGGTGGAGACCTGTAGTCCCACTTGGAAGAAGTAAGCCAAGTCTTTCCGGCCGTCGCGCGCCAAACTTTCTTTCAAGTTGGTGCCGTCGGCGATCTCCATGACGATGTAATAGCCCGAGCCGAGGTCGTTTTCGTCTTGGTCGCGACCGAAGAGGCCGAGCTCGTGGAAGACGACGATGTTCGGGTGGTGGAGCTGGCTCATCAGCGACGCTTCCTTCTGGAAGCGCATGAGGTCGTCGTAGCCGAGCTTGCCGGACCGCTGAATAACTTTGATGGCGACCGAGTGCGACGGATCCTCGAACGGAATCGCTTTGTAAACGACGCCCATACCACCCTTACCGATCTCTCCGGTAATGCAGTAGCGATCCGCGATCGTTTCTCCGACGAGCCTGTTCCTCTGATGCGCCAAGTTCCGCCTTGCCCCCTCTAACGGGATTATCCCGTGGAGTTCTCGGACGCTTTCGCGCTGAACTTTATTCGGCCCAAGCGCGGTCAAATTGACCTAACATACTGAAACAGCTTAGATAAGACACCCATCTTGGGTCTATCTGCACTTTCGTCTATGGCATTGGAAATCCGCGAAACCCCAAGTAGAATCAAGGTTTACTCCAAGGCTCCCGGTAGGTGGGAACATGCAGTCCGATGTCGTCCTAGACATGCTTTTCATCCTTTTGGCCGGCCTTTGCGGGGGTTTTGCCTCGTCGGCGCCGCTCGGCGCGATCAATTTGTGGATTTCCGACGCGACGCTTCGCCACCGGGAAGACCGGCTCAGCTGGTTCATCGTCGGCGTCATCTTGATGGACACGATCCACGCGTCGCTCGCCGACCGGACCGTCTTGCAGGAACGCGTGGTAACCCCAGGCGGCGAGCGA
>JAYWBY010000769.1:0-7731 GCA_043781115.1 Pseudomonadota bacterium | reverse complement strand
CTCGAAGTCGACCACATCCAACCCCGCTCCTGCGGCGGCTCCAACGATCCTGGCAACCTTCGCACTCTCTGCTCGGCCCACCACCGGATGTTCACTTTAGAATCGTTCGGGGACGTTCGCAGGACTGTCGGGACCATTAAGCTCGGTCTGCGACGAAACGAGCTAGGAGTTCGTCACATTCCTTTTGGTTGCGAAGCCTGACGAATTCGATGGAGGAATATTTCGGATCGGCCAAAACCTGCTCGTACCTTTGGCGCACGGATCGGTGGGTCTTTATCGTCCACCAAATGATTGAATCCTTGCTGAAGAAGCTGGCGCGAAAGGACTCGCGATTGCCGGTCCCTTCCCAGAGTTCGACTTTCGTCCAGGCGCGGTTCAGGGCTCTTTTGACGGCGCGGAAGAGCGTCGTGGGGAACGGGTAGTCCAGCCAGATGACCATTTGGACTCGTTCCCACTTTATGGGAATCGTCCGGGTGTAGTTTCCGTCGAGAACCCATTCGTTGCCGGCGAGGGCCTCCGCAACCTTTGGAAAGAAGTCGGGATCCGGCGGCATTTGCCAGTTGGGCCGCCAAAATAGATGGTCCAATTCGATGTATGGAATCGAGAGACGGAGAGCTAGAGCCCGGGCGAAGCTCGATTTGCCGGAGCCGCTGGTGCCGACGACATTGATTCGGGATACCTTCTTGGTCATTGGCACAATTCTATCCGAGGCGGTTGAGCGACGCTACGCGACTTCCGCTGGAGAAGTTCCGCCCAGGCTTTGAGACTGGCCACGGCCAGCCACGCGCCCTTTAGGCCAGTAGACAGCAATGGTGCGGGGTGGCTTTGGGTACTCTTCTTTTTCCGCCCAAAAGTAAAGAGGGCCCGACCTTCCGGTCGGACCCTTTATTGACTTGGAATCGGAGTCTGGTGAACTAAGAGGCGCTTAGTTCTTCAGGGCTCAGTGTTGGCCAGGAGACTGGCTCGGGTTTTGGCTCGGCGACTGGTGGGGGTTTTGGCCAGGGCCGCCTGTGCCGCCGTCTTTGCCGCCGCCGCCGTCTTTGCCGCCGCCGCCTTTGTCGTCGTCGTTGTCGCAGCCTTTGCCGGTGCATTTGCCGTCGTCCGAGCCTTTGCCGTCGGCGGAATCTTTGCCGTCGACTGCGTCTTTGCCGTCAGCCGCATCTTTGCCGGCGCCGTCTTTGCCGTCGGCGAAGCCGCCTTCGTCGCCTTTGTCGGCGGAGCCGCCGTCAGCGGCCGGGGGAGGGGTAGCGGGGGTGCCGGCGTCTTTGCCGTCGGTCGAGCCGCCCGAGGTCACTTTGCACTGGGTGCCAGCTTTTACGTCGATGATCGAAGCGAATTGGACTTCGGTTTCCGTGCCCGGGTTTTGGATGTCGGTCACTTTGACTTGGCTCTTTTGGCCGGCAACTTGCTCGAAGATCATCTTGCGGGCGTAGTTCACCGCGCCGTCCTTGACGCCGAGGATGAAGTTCAACGTGTGGACGAACTTGCTGTCGACGTTTTTGCGCTCGATCGAGACTTTCGCTTCGAGGGTCTCGGTCTTGACGGGCGTCGCGGCGGCGTCGGTGATGTGACCGACGTCGATGGTCGCGTCGAAGGTGCCGACGTAGTTGGCGCCGAGGGCGCGGGTGAAGCTCATCGTGATGACTTCGGCTTTGTCTTCCGCTTTCGTCGTCGCGTCGACGGTTTCGTCGGCGAGTTCGGTCAGGGAGATGGCGACGCTGCCGGTCGTCTTGGTGACGTCACCCGAGTTGTCGACGTCGATCGTGCCGTCGACTTTGATGCCGAGTTCGATCAGCACTAGTTGGCCGATGGCGGCCACTTCTTTGGTGATGCCCGGGTTGAGTTTCGCGGCGCTGACTTCGCTGATTTTCGCGAGTACGGCCGTTTTGAGGATGATGCCGAGGAAGTTGTTGGCTTCGTCCATGTTGAAGTTGAGGCCAGCACTACGGCACTGATTGGCTTGGTCAAAGTAGAAACTGTCGTCGACTTTCACGCCTTTCGAGGCGCGGTCGATCAAGAACTTGCGGTAATTGCGGATCGCGCTGCGCACTTCGGTGCGGTAGTCGCGTTGGGCGAGCTCTTTCACCAAAAGATCGGCCGCAATGACCTTCAGGTTGTCCAGGTGTTTCAGGAAGTCCGCCGAGTTCGCCAGGTTCAGTGCGTCGGCGCTTTGCGCGGCACTGGTGTCGACACTCTTAGGCTTCTTTTGAACTTTGATGACGATGTCACCGCAACCGGTCATCATCATAAGGCTACAAATCGCCGCTACAGCTTTAGCTCCAAATTGGTACTTCATCGCAACATCCCATCCAAGTCAGCTTTGTCCACATTCAAATTCCATGCGAATCCTTCGCATGGATGCCCGGGTCCCATTGTGCAAGGGTGGGTCCAGCAGTTTGGGGACTTGGGCCAGAGGTCGGGCGCCATAAAAAATATCAATAATAACAAATAGGTGTGTAGGAATTTCGCGAAAATCGAGGGCGTTTCGTCGAGCCCAAAACTCGTCCACGACTCAGACACCGACCATAAATTTGGCAGCGGGTTTTAGCTTTTCCGCGATTTGGCCGATGCGAAAACTACACGGCAAACGGCGCCGGGATCACTCGGGCGCAATCTCACCCGGGCTCATCCGGGCTCATCCGGGATCATAAGGATAGGAGCCCTTGAAACTTACCCATCTTCTTCTCGCGACCTTATTGTTAGTGCTGACGGGCCATGCCTGCAGCTCTTCAAAGCCCAAGGCAACCGTTGTCCCTACGCCTGCTGCGAAGCAGCAAACTGGCGGCGCCGCGGCTCCTGGAAGCGGCGGTAGAGTGGCTGCCCCGCCGGCCACGGCGACGGGCTCCGGCACGGGGACCGAAACGGCCAGTGACTCTTCCGACCACGGCGTCGTTCTCGGAGACGTCCCTCCTCCTGTGACCACCGCCACGGTGGGAGACGGCGCTCCTCCTCCCGCCGACGCTTCCCGCCCGACCCCCATCAATTCGAAAGCGACGGTCGCGCCGACCAATTCGCCACCGTCGACGCCGTCTCCCCCCGCGGCCGACACGCCACCGTCTTGGTCTGGCGAAACCGACGACTTTCCCGCTGCCGCTCCCTGGACGTTGACGTCCCTCGACCAAGCGACGAGCATCACGCCCGACGGGACGCTCTCGACCACCGCCCCGACCGGGTCTACCTCGACCTCAGCGCCTACCGCCGCGGTCACTGGCGCTGCAACCGGCACGACCACCGACGGTCTGGTCCTTGAAATCTCAGACCGCCGCTACGGCAATTTTCTGAACGCCACCCTGGTCACCGGCCGGGTCGGCCAAACGCTTAAACTCGTCAATAAACGGCAGAGTGAGGGTTTCGTCATCCACACCAACGGCGCGCCTTTTCCCCATGGCGACGTAGGCAATCCCATTCCGCCGGGCGGCTCGCGCGACGTGCGCTTGGAGTCGGCCTACAGCGGTTCGGGCGACATCTACGAACACACGGATGGCAGCGTCAACTCCGATCGCTTGATCCAGTTGCAGGTGAACCCGTGAAAAAGTCGGAATTGGCCCTAGCAACGTTGACGTTCCTCGCGAGCCACTGGGCCTGCAAGGCCGGCTCGGGCGCCTCTGCGCTCAATGCCGACGCGACTTACACGGGTTCGATCCGCGTCTCCCTCGGCGCGGCGACTGACACCGCCCAGGCCGAGTATCGTTTCAACTTCGCGACGAGCCTAACGGTGCAACGCCTCGGCATCTGCGTTTTGAAGAAGGTGGGAACCGCGGCCGCTTGTCGAGCCGGCGACGCCAACTTCTTCGATACCGAAGTCGTAAGAGAAACCGCGACTAGACGCTACTTCAAGGCCAAATCGGTGGCGTTGCTGCAGGACAACTTGATCCTCGTGCTGCAGGGCCTAGGATCCTCGGGCGTCGTCGACACGCGCATCGTGAAATTCAATTCCCGGGTCGGCGTCGACTCGGGACAAACGGCCGGCGCCGTCGGTGACTCCGGGACCGGAAAAAGCTACGAAACGAAGGGTTCGGGCGGCAAGACCGGCGCCTATGACGGCACCTTCGGCCAAGGCGGGCGCTTCAAGATGGTGGCGGCCGCCGACAACTCCGCACAAAAAAGCCACGGGCTCCTGATCTTTCTCCACGGCAGCACGGCCAGCAGCTACGAGGAGTTTGCCCAGGCCAACGCCTCCGTCGCAGCGGCAAACGGTTTGATGTCGGTGTCGGTCCTGGCTCCGAACGGCCAAGGGTGGAACGAATCCGACGGCAACGAAGCCGCGCTTTACCTCGACGGCCTCTTGAAAAACGTGCTCTTCAAGCAATACAACGTCGACAAGAGAAAGATCTTCTTCCACGGCCAGTCGAGCGGCTCGGGCTTTCTCAGCAGCCACTTCGTCGCGCTTTACGGCAAAGACTACGGCGGCGGCGCTTTGATGCTTTGCGGTGCATCGCCGCCGCAAGCCAGCTTCGTCGCGCCAGCCGAAATGAAGAAACGCTTTCGCCTCTACTACGACCTGACCGTCGACGACGGAATCTGGACCGACCAGTTGGCGCCGGCAGTCGCGGCTTATCGTGCCGCCGGCCTGACGGTCGAGACCACCTCCGAAGGCAACCAGCAAAAGCCCGGCGGCCACTGCCAGTTCGATCAGCAGGCCGTCCTCGCCAAGAAGCTCCCGGCGATGATCAAGGCCAACGGGACGCCTTAGCGGCGGATGGCTTTCGGGTCCAAAGCGTCTTGCAGTCCGTCGCCCAGGAAGTTGAAGCTGATGACGATCATCAAGATCAAAAGGCCCGGCATCACGGCCAGCATGGGCGAGGATTGGATGATTTCCTGCGCGTTATTCAGCATGTTGCCCCAAGACGGGGTCGGCGGCTGAATCCCTAGGCCGAGGAAGCTCAATGCCGATTCGAAGAGGATCGACGAGCCGACGCTCAAGGTGACCGAGACGATGACCGGCGACATGACGTTCGGGAGAAGCTCGCGAAGAATGATCGTCCAGCTTCTGAGGCCGGACGTGCGGGCCGCGAGCACGAATTCTTGCTCTTTGATGGCCAAGACTTCGCCTCGGACGAGGCGGGCTTGCACCATCCACGAGAAGATCACCAAGACGAAGATCATTTTCACGACGCTCACCGACTGCGGGCTCAGCAGGTCGAACAGCGGGATCTTGTGGTTGTCGATGGAGGCGATGATGATCAAGATCGGCGTCGTCGGCAAGGCGAGCAAGGAATCGGTAACGCGCATCAACACCGTGTCGATGAAGCCGCCGAAGTAGCCGGCGACCGCGCCGACGGCGACGCCGAAGACGGTCGAGGAAATGGTCACGGAAAAGGCGACGAGCAACGAAATGCGTGTGCCGTAAACGAGGCGAATCAAGACGTCGCGGCCCATTTCGTCGGTGCCGAGCCAGTGTTCGGCGCTCCACGGCGCGTAGCGGCCGAGGATGTCTTGGGCGTCCGGGTCGAGGTTCAACGCCCAAGAGATGCCGTCGGCGCCAATGGCGACGGCGCAGAAGATGAAAATGACGGCAATGCTAACCATCGCTAGGCGATGTTCGATGAGCTGCTCGAAGGCGATGCGGGTCATCGACTTCGGCTTGGCGTCGGCTTGGCTTTTGGCGTTAGACACGGCTTTTTGCGCTCCCATCAGCTGTAACTAATCCGCGGGTCGAGATAGGCGTAGCAAATGTCCGCGACCAAGTTGAACATCAGCACCATGAAGCTGGTGATGATGAAGCTGCACATCGCGACGTTGTAGTCGTTGGCGACGATCGAATCGAAGATCAACTTGCCGGCGCCCTGGTAGGCGAAGACCGTTTCGGTGATGACGGCGCCCGAAACCACGCCGGACAGGCCGAGGGCGACGACCGTGACGACGGGAATCAAGGCGTTGCGAAGGCCGTGCATGTAAATGACGCGGTTCTCCGACAAACCTTTGGCTCGAGCGGTGCGGATGTAGTCGTTGCGCATCGTCTCGACCATCTTCGATCGCGTGAAACGCACCCAGTAGGCGATCGTTTGGAGCGACAAGCTGACGATGGGGAGGAGAAGATAGCGCAGGCGATCTAGGACGTAGGCGGCGCCGGTCAGGGGCACGTCCAAGCCCACCGTCTCGGTTCCCCCTGCAGGTAACCACCTCAAGCCAACGGCGAAAATCATCATCAACATCAACCCCAGCCAGAAAGACGGCAGCGAGATCCCGGCGAAGGCGAACAAGTTCAGCGAGTAGTCGAGCTTCGAATTGGGTCTTAAGCTGGTGAAGACGCCGAGCGGGATGGCGATCAAGAGCGACACGATGGTCGACGCCATGCCGAGGTAAATCGTGTTGACCAAACGGGGGCCGAGAATTTCCGCGACCGGCAACCGATAGGTGCGGGAATAGCCCAGCTCGCCGTGCGCCAACTCTCCGAGCCACTTCATGTAGCGAACGGTGATCGGCTGGTCCAGGCCGAGGTTCTTCTTCATTTGCTCGAGGTTTTCGGGCGTGCAGTGCGGGTTGGCTTGGCAAGCAATGTCGAGCGGGTCGCCCGGCATCAGCCCCATCAAGGCGTAGCTCACGAAGGTCAAGGCGAAGACGACGATCAAGGTTTGGATCAGGCGGCGGAGGATGTAAGAGGTCATGTGCTTTGGCCTCCTTGGCGCGGATAGTCCGTCATGCTTTTCACCAAGTGGCAGGCGACGTGATAGGGCTCGGCCGAGGTGCCGATGTTGCGGAGCGCCGGCTGCTCGGTCTTGCAGCGGTCGAAGGCGAACGGGCAGCGCGGGTGGAAGCGGCAACCCGGCGGCGGCTTTACCGGCGACGGGACGTCGCCCTTCAGGACGACGCGGTTGACGCGGCGGCCGGCGCCGGGCACCGGGTTGGCCGCCATCAAGGCTTGCGTATAAGGATGCTTCGGGGCCTTGAACAGCGCGTCGCGCGTCGCCTGTTCGACGATGTTGCCGAGGTACATCACGGCGATCCGGTCCGACATGTGTTGGACGACGGCCAGGTCGTGGGCGATGAAGAGATAGGCCATGCCCATCTCGTCCTTCAAGTCGGACATCAGGTTCAAAATTTGCGACTGCACGGAAACGTCGAGCGCCGATACCGGCTCGTCGGCGATCACCAGTTTGGGCTTCAGCGCGATGGCGCGAGCGATGGCGATGCGTTGGCGTTGACCGCCCGAGAATTCGTGCGGATAACGGTTCTGGGCGCGGGCGCCTAAGCCAATTTTCTCCAAGAGCTCGAGGACGCGGCGGCGGCGCTCGGTCTCGGGGACGTCGTGGACCTTCAGCGGCTGCTCGATGATGCTATAGATCGTCCGGCGCGGGTTGAGCGAGCTGTAGGGATCTTGGAAGATCATCTGGACGTCGCGGCGGAACGTGTGGAGGTCCTTGTCTTTCAGGGCCGTCACGTCCTTGCCGTCGAACTGGATCGTGCCCGCGGTCGGGTCGTAGATGCGGATTAAGGTACGGCCGAGCGTCGACTTGCCGCAGCCGGATTCGCCGACCAAGCCCAGCGTTTCTCCGGGTTTCAGGCTCAAACTGATGCCGTCGACGGCGTAGACGTTACCCGTGTGGCGCAGCAAGAGCCCCGAGCGAATCGGGAAATGCTTTTTGACGTTTTCGACCTTCAGGAGTTCGCCGGCCATGGCCACCTTCTTCCCAAGCTTCAGTACGGGTTGTAACAGGCAATTTGGTGATCGGGTCCGATGCGCTCGAGCGACGGCTCGACTTGGCGGCATTGCTCCGTGGCGCGGGGGCA
>JAYWBY010000768.1:0-7742 GCA_043781115.1 Pseudomonadota bacterium | reverse complement strand
CGCCCGCCAGTCGCACAGAATGCAGCGTTTTTCCACGCGCTGCGCAGGCGGGTGCAACGCCGCCGGAGAGATGTGAGCAGCTGAAGGGATATTCAGTTGTCGACAAAGCCCAAAAGTAATGCTCTAAACTTTTGAAAACAAGCGCGCCGCGGCAATGGCGTTTGCCCGGGCGCACTAGTTTTCTTCTTATCTCAACGCTTATCAACCGCCAGTTGTTTCCTCTGTCGAGGTCGGGGCGACGGGAGCCTCTTCCTCAATCGGCTCGGGCGTGGCCTCCTGCTGGACCTCTTGCGGGGCCGCCCGCTCAACATGTTCGCCAGCCGGCTCGGCGGTTTCTTCGTGGCCTGCTTCTCCGCCTTCTTCGTGTTCGCCGCCACCTAGGAACTCGTTTGTGTCGGCGATGCCCTTTTCTTGCACCAGCGAGATCGGCAGGTTCATCGCACCGTCGAGGATCGGCGCGGCGGATTCGGCGGCACCTTCGATGATCTCCGCGCCGGCGCGTACAGTCGGCGCAGCCGTCTGGGCTGCGAAGCGAGTGGCGAGCTGAGGAATGGTTCTAATGCTCGAGTTGGCCGTCGTCTCGACGGCGTCTGCTGCCGTGGTCGCAATGCCAGACGCACCAGCGGCAAGTTTTTCGGCGCCAAACTGCGTGGCGGCGGCGGTACCGGCTTCGAGAATGGCCTTGCCAGCGACGTCACCTTGCTTGTTGGCGAAAGCTTCCGTCTCTTGTGGCGTCAACGGCTTGCCCGAGTAGGGGTCACGTTCACTGAGAACGGCGGCAGTGTTTTCCGCCGTTTGGATCAGGTTGCCGGCGATCGGCACCTTGCTGCCAACAGCCAGAGTCTTCAGCGCCAAATTGTGCGCGGCGCCCAGGTAGCCACCGTCTGCCGTGCGCGCGTCAATGGCGTCAAATTTATTGGCCAAGTCCTTCCCGTTCTCGTCTTGGAACGCCGTCACGACTTTGTTGACCGCGACGCCCGGACCTTCGGTTGCCGCGATGTAAGTGACGCCGGCGACGCCGACGGCCGTGCCGACCACGGCCTTCGTCGTGCCGACGACGACATTTCCGGCGCCGGTGACGACGCCGCTGGCCGCACCTTTCGTTGCCGCCCAGGCGACACTGTTGGCGCCCGACTCATCGATTCGCGGCGGCGGCGGCGTGCCCGCTTTCGCGGCGGCGTCTTGACGCTGGTAGTTAAGGTAGGCTTGACGGTCGCCCAAGTAATCATTCATGAGGCGCGTGCGTCGGCCATCTTCGCCCTCGAAGGGATGCGTCGTGCGCTCCCAATAGGTCGGCGGGCTCGCCATCCGTTGGTTGTATTCGGCGAAGCGGGACTCGACTCCGGCCCGTCGCGTGTCGGTCAAGTTAAGTCCGGAGCCAGCTTTGGGCGCAGTTGTAGCGGCCGTTGGCACCCGCAGTTTCGCCAAAATGCTGGCGACTCGATCAAGGTAGGCGTTGACGGGAAAGAAAGCCTTAGCAGTCCGCGGGAAGAAGTCGCGAAGGATATTCCGCGTGTTGCTCAAGGCCGAAAGCGCGCCGAGGTCGCCAGCTTTCGCTTTCGCCACCAATTTCGGATCGTAGGTGTCTTTCGACTCATCCACGGCCTGGCAGTGGTACGAATCAAAGGTGTCGGCGACGACGTAGTCGGTGAATTGCGCAATCTTATCCTTCGAGACGGTCAGCCCTTTGAACAGATCCTTAGACTTACCCGCCTTCATTTCGGCTATATTGCGGCGGATGATGGTGTCGGCATCGGCACCTAGCAGCGGCTCGAGATTTTTGATGTTGAAGAGCTTGGACTGGCCCATGTCGCTAAGGAAAGCGAGCGATAACTTCATCTGCAAATCGGCGTAGAACTTCGGGTTAAGGACCAGCGCCGGATTGTCAAAGCTAAGATTGTGCGCCAGGAGTTGCGAGAACATGTAGCCGAATGTGCGCACGGTGGAATGGCGAATCACTCCGGGGTCGGCTTTCAAAACGACGATTAGGCCTTCCATGTCTGGATGCATCTTGGCAGCGCCAGCCGAGATCTGCAAGGTGCACGCCGTCACATCGACGTTTGGAGCCCCGGCCTTGCCGCCTAAGCTACAGAGTGCAGCGGAGTCCGGCGTAATTATAAATTTGCCATGCAACGCGTAGTAGGCGTCGATGTAGTCCTTGGGTAGGGCCGTGAGCGCAATATAGAGTTCATCGCGAAGTCTGGTCTTCAGCTTTTCGTCTTGGACGTCAATGCTGACCAAGACGTCGTCGACATATTTGTTCTTTGCAATATCGCCATGACACATGTTGGCGCGGACTTGCGAGCCGGCAGCGAGGTTCTCCACCGTTTTCAGATCGCTAGAGCCCTTGGGCTTGCAAGCTGATAGGGCAATGATCAATCCGGCGGACAGTTTCAAATACATCCGTACGTTCGTCATGTAGTCTCCTAGCGGAATCCAAATTGGCGAGTCACTCCCCTTATCGGTTCGGGAGCGTAAAAAGATTAGCAAAATAACTTATTGATATTTAAGATATTTTTACGTCTTTCTCCCAGAAGACGCCTGCGCCGAAAGGCGGCCGGCCGTGGGCGACGGTCTTGCCACCGGCAGCCATGGCGGCTAAATCACTGGTATGACGACCCAGTCGTCCGCTGGCGGGATCGCCGACGACCTCGCAGGCGCCAAATCGTCGAGTCGAACTGCGCACGAGACTGCAAGCCACCAGCGGCGTTAAACCAACTTTCACTTAGAATTAAGTGCTCCACTGTCCCAATTGGAATCCCGACCAAAGGAAGCGGCACCTGCCTCGGAGTCCGTTTCCTGGCCGGTATAACCCACCCAGTGAACTTTCATAAATATTATGTTCACCTAAAGAGTCGTTAAAGAAACATCCGATGCCGAGACCTTCGTTTCTTAAATGTTCGGGGAAAGTCGGTGCGCTTTGTCCAAGCAGAATCGGCGCCGTTATAATCCAGGGGATAGTCTAAAAAACTAAACGCATCTCGAATCGTGACGTTGGTGAAAGCCAACGCGGCGTCCGGATCATGGACGAGCTCAAAACGATTTGCGATCTTAAAAAAGTTGTATTGGACCCCGGTGGGGACAATCACCCGATGCTTGCGACCGAGCGAATCCGGATACAAGCGGTCAAAATACCGAGCGAACTGTTCTAGCTGCGAGAGCGACGCGACGACTTGCTCACCCGTCTTACTGTCCTCGCGAATGACGTTGGTGCAGCGAAACTTCTTGAAGTCTTCTTTGTTAAACGGATAGCCGGCTAGGATGTACGAGCTGGTCGCCTTGATTACCAGCCCTGAGGGGTCGCTGCTAAGCTCGGAACCCGGTACAAATGCGTTGACGGCATAAACATTCCTAATGACGTACTTTCCGAGACTCGCGGACTGCCCACGTCAATCGCATTCCCTTGTCACAGCCTTTACGAGTGTAAGACGAAATGGCCGCGATTCTCAACCCTCGGTCCCAAGGCCTAGTGAACCATCAACATTTGCGTCGCGGCCGTAATATTCGGCGTCGTTTGTGGTGTCACCGTCAGGGTTAACGTCGGGCTCCCGACAGTACCGTCCTTATAGTAAATTGACGGCGACGTGTTGGTGCCGGCGGCGATCGTCACTTGTGTGATTGGAATCGTGCAGGAAGTGTCGCTGAAAAATGTACCCTGCGAAGACGAAGAGCTGATGGCTACGACCATGTCCGCGACGACGTTCATGGCGGTCGACATCATGTTGGTCGTCTTGACGATGAGGGGACTAGCAACCCCGGTACAGGTCGCGGCCGCGACGTTAGAAGGAGCACTGGTGATCATTAGCTTGGAGATACCATTTACCATCACCATCTGGCTTGCGTCGGTCCAACTGGTCGACGGCGTCTCGGCGATCGTCAAATAGGGACTCGGCGAACCAAAGCTGGTATCGCGATAATAGATCGATGGGGAGCTCGACGTATTCCCCGCGATGACGACTTGCGTGATGGGAGTCGAGCAAGAACTGTCGCTGTAGAATGTGCCGTTGGCGGAAGAGCTGGTCAGGGCGTAGGTGACGGCAACCGTCGGCGCGACGGCGCTGTTCATGGAGTTTTGCGTTTGAAACACAATTGGGTTGGCGCTGCCGCTACACACGTTGCCATCAAGCATCGAGGGGATGCTCGAAAAGCCGATTTTGCTGATCCCGTTGATCATCGCCATCTGGGTTCCACCCGTTAATCCGAGTGACGGGGTTTCGTGCGCTGAAAGGGTGGCTGACAAGGAGCCGTAGCTCGTATCCTTGTAAAAGATGGAGCCCGACGAGCTCTGTCCTGCCAAGATGACAACCTGGGTAATCGGCACGGAACAGGCGCTATCGCTGAAGAAGGCGCCGTTGGCAGAGGTGGACGCCAGATTAATGACGGTGTTCGTCGCGACTGCACTAGCTGCGTTCAAGCTATTCAAAGTGTTGACGACAATGGGCGACGAAGTGTTGCCGGTGCACGTATTGCCGTTGGCCATGACGGGGCCACCGCTTATCGAGATTGTAGTAACGCCGGTTCCCGTCCCCGTTATCGTCTCTGTGCTAATCATCGTCCCCGTACCGATCGTCGTCAGGGTCCCCGAGCCAGTTCCTGTCGCACTCGTTCCGACCCCGTTGTCTCCGTTGATGTCACCGGACGTCATGCCTTGGTTCGCATAGCTGCTGCCGCCCGTCGGTCTCGGCTTCGGATTGCGGCAGTTCATAGCAAGCGCCAGATAGGTTTGATCAGGCGGCGTATCAGGACACCCGATGCCAAACCAACGGCAAGACCGTGAGCTATTGGGATCTGTGTAAGGATTGGGTCGATTGGCAAGCGCCATCCTGAGGCAAACGCAATTATCGTCACATTCCTTTTGGCAAAGGCAACTATTCAAGAGCTCCCAGCCGTGGCATTCCTCGGAGTTCAAGCCAAAATTGGCGCAGGCCAAGGCCTGTTGCATGGGAATGTGTCCGCGGGCTTGCCCGCATAATGCCGGCTGCAGATTTTGCGCAACGGTATCGAGAATCGCCGCCATCATTCCAATGATACCGAGTGGTACGCCTGGTCCTGGCTCTAGGTCGAGACCCAGGCCGACCGCGGTACAGGCGACCGTCCATTCTTCCGACGGGCATGAACAAACGGGAGGGAAGCAACCGATCGGCACGTTGAGCGCATTGCCGCCGCCGTTGCCAGCAGCGCAAATTTGCGCCGCGACATTGGCGCCACCGCCGCCGGCAAAGCCCCGGCCCCCGCCCAAGGGATTGGCATTGGCGTTGGCTAGCACCTGGTTGGTATTGGACATGGCGAGCGCACCGTCAGCGAGGGAGAAGCCATGCTGCGTCATCGAGATCTGCATCATCTCTTCAGGCGACATGTGACTAACGGTCGGTTCGTGCCCCGTCGCTAGCGACGTCGAAGTCATCTTCGATGGGTCGAAAACCGCCATGGAATCAAATTGGCTGCCCATGCCCATCTGCAGCATCATGCGGATCTGATCAAGCAACTCACAGGCGCCAGTGCCCGCGATGAGCGTATTTTTCGTTTCGGAGCAGTCGAGCTTTTTGTAGTAGTCGACCAATTTTCCCAGCTGTTCGGGCGTCGCCTTGAAGTCGCTCTTCGTTTCGTCGGCGTCCTTTAGGCACATTAGGAAGTTAATCGTGTCGGGACAGGCCTCGCAACCGTCGTGGGGCCGGCAGGAGGCGTGGGCGAACACGTCTTCGGGTTCGAGCCGGCCGCTCGTGTCGGACTCAGCCAAAGCGGCCCTTTCGCCGCTGAAGAGTAAGGCTGCAACGGTCACCCGCAGCAGTAATGCGATCATGTGTGCTGGTGATCTCATTTGAGGCACCTCGTGGCGTTCAACAGTTGCTCGCGGACGGCATCCGGAATGGGGTTGGTCGCTGGCGGCATCGTTTTTGCCTTGAGAAGCTGGTAAGAGGACTGAGCCCATGCCTGCCAGGCGCCATTGCCGGACAAGCTCACCCGCGGGAAAGCGTCGGGAGCATGACACGACGTGCAATAGCCTTCGTAAGGGGCGATGTCTTCGGCATAGTTCGTAGGTTTATCGCAAGCGGGTGGCGCAATGTTCTTGTTCCAGCAAAAGAGGTTGCGAGCCAGATCGCGATTTGCCGACAAATCTCCTCCGGGAGGCATCGTTCCTCCTTCGATGAAGGTCAAGGCTGCGCCGCCGAAATCGATCCAATTCGCTTCCGTCTCGAGGGGCTCGCGGCCATCCTTGTTGCCATTGAAGTGGCAGGTGACGCATTGCGCTTTCAGCGGTTCGACGTCCGCGAATGATTCCTGGCCGTCGCAAGAGTACCGGTCACCGCCGCGTAGTTGGCCGGCAAGGACCTGCGAGCTGCGCTTAAGCATTTGGCTGAAGGCTTCCGAGTACGTGGCACGGTTGTAAATTCGAGGCATGCCAAACGGCGGACTGACGCCGTATGCGGCGTGGCGGAAGAAGTTCGAAGCTACGGCAGGCAGCTGTGTCGTGCTGTCGTCGAGCGCAACGCCAAACTTTCGTGCGTGACAACCCCAGCATGTATACGTGGCGTCGCTGTTACGCGCCACATGGTCCATAGCCACAGGCGCACCAGTCACTGGATTTGGCAGAATCAAGTCGAGGTTTCTGTCGCTATGTTCGCCACTCCACCAAAGGGCAATTGCGGCGTTGTTGGGCGCCGGCAACAAAAAGGGTCCATTCGAGACATACAAGGGAAAGCCCATCGGGCTTATAGCCAGACTCAAGTCTTTGTTGCCGTGCTGGAAGGGCGCGTCGAAGCGACCAACCAGCTTTTGCTTCTTGGTGCCGTTGTCATCGATTGTTTGACCGAGTTTGAACTCGACGTAACGCCACTCATTTATGTCCTTCAATTCCTGAATGTTGAGATGGGAGAAGGCGAAGTAACTCCGCGGCACCCATTTTTCCAGAAACGCCATCAGGGCGCAGCCCACTGCCTGCTCATCGGCTGGCAGGCCGTCGATGTCGCGGTAGTATTCCTTGAGATCTTTCGGCGCGATGGAGAAGCCATGAATCATGGCAGCAAATTTCAAATCCGGATGCGCGGCGGCGAGACTTAGATTGAGTTCGTAGCCGAGCTTGAAGTGATCCGGACGAAAGCGAATGATGTTGAGCTGCCACAGGGCATTGCCGCTGCCTCCGGCGCCAAATTTGGCACGGGCATTCGGTAAAGCTGGAGTTGCCGGGCGAGCCAACCTTGCAGGGTCTGTTTCTTCGAGGCTAGCAATGGCAGTTGAAAAGTAGTCGACCGCGTCACCGGAAAACGCCGCAAGCAGCGCCTGTTGATTCCATTTGCGACCGATATAGCCGGCGTCGCTTTGGCACTTGTACCAGAGCTGTTCGCCGGTGAAAGCCACCTGCAATGGCTTTTCGTCGTCGACCAGGCCGAACTCTGCTCGTGGTGGGAAGACGCCGTTGTCGAGAAAGCCGTGACTCTTGTGCTCTACCTCGATGACACCTGGGAAGCCCTGGTCGGCGCCTTGCCAAGTTTCGATCATTTGTTGAGCGGCTTGTTGTAAGTCGACGACAGCCGGGGCGTTTTGACTAGGGAAGACGGTCAACCCTTGTTCGCGCTTATCTCGCTTGGAGTCGTGGCCGAAAAGTCGCTGCACCAGGCTGCAACTGGTGACGGCGCCACTGATGCTTACAAACACCACAAGCGATCTAAACTTGGACGCAAAGGCCATAGAAGTCCCCGATCAGAATCATTCTTTAGATCCTTGATCGGCGGCGGCGCGGTGGA
>JAYWBY010000767.1:0-2771 GCA_043781115.1 Pseudomonadota bacterium | reverse complement strand
CGCCGTCGATTTTGTTGATCGACAGTTGGGCGGCTTGCTTTGAATCAATGCGCGTGCCTTCAGCGTTCGCGGTGCTACCCAGCCCGAGCGACCCTTCGCCCTCAGTGAACGCGTTGAGGTAGGACATGTCGATGCGGATAATGTCATTTGGGTTGCGGGATTCGAGGGAGTCGACGGCCAAGTAGTAGTCCTTGCCGACTTGAATCTCGAGCGGCGACTGGTTGGAGTGCACGCGCATTTCTTCCGGTAACTCGGTGTTACCGGTCAAGAGTCGCGTGCCGTTGAATTCTGTGCTGAGGGCGATCCGGTCGACTTCGTCCTTCAACGCAAAAAATTCTTGGTTCAAATATTGGCGTTCGCGCGTGCCAATCGTATCGGAAGCTGCCTGGATCGATAGTTCCCTCAACCGGACCATGATGTTGTTCACTTCGCCAAGACCACCTTCGGCGACTTCAACCAAGGAAACGCCGTCGTTGGCGTTGCGCCGGGCCTGGCCGAGGGAGCGGATGTCCGCCCGCAAGACTTCGGAGATGGCGTAACCGGCCGCGTCGTCCGCACCCTTGTTGATCCGGTAACCGGATGCCAAGCGCTCGGACGCCTTGCCGACCTCTTCCGTCGAGTTTTGCATGTTGCGTTGCGCAATCAACGACTGGACGTTTGTGCGTACTCGAAGACCCATTTTGGCCCCTCACTTACACTGTGCGATGGATAGCAAACGTTATTAAGGCAGGCTCGATATCGTGCTGGAAGCGAAGAATCAGTGTTTCTGGACTGTATAAGTCAAGAATACAAGATTTCCCTTGGGTTGTGAAGCAACCAGGGCAAGGCTTACGGGCAAAGTGAGGGGCGGAGACACTAGCGGGACGGCATTTTCCGCGCCGAGGATAAGCGGGCAAACGGTTAGAATCACTTCGTCAACCAAGCCTTCTTGGTAAAAGTGCCGGTTGATCTCGGAGCCTCCGAACAAAATGACGCGACTATGCCCAGCGGCGGCGAGTTCCCTGACGATAAAGCGGCCCATGGGCTCTCCGCCATAGACCAACTGGCGGACTCCGGCCGAGGACGGGACGTTGCCGAGTGCCGCCGGCGACACCAACCAACGACTGACGATCGTCTGACGGTAGAATCGCGCATCGGCTGCGAGGCCAGCGCGCGTCGGCACAACCCAGACGGGAGAGACGCCTCGGTCATTCACTACCTCGAAGACTCCCGCGCTCGCTTGGACCGAGCTCGAGCCAACGATGACGGCATCGGCGGAACGAACCAGCGCCTCGATGTGCGCCCTATCGTCGTCGTTGGTGAAGCCCAAAGCCCGGCGCGCCGAGTCCCGTTCACCTGGCTGGGAGGCGATCCTCCCATCCAGACTCACGGCCATCACGTTGGTGATTTTCAAGAAAGAGGTCCTTGGCCACGGGCAAGGCGAGAGAGATCCTTAGGCCTTCGCTGCGCGCAGGCTCAGGATGACGCCCGCGCCTGGCGGCTCAGGCGTCAGTTGGGCATCAGCATTTGGTTGAGCTCGGTCTCGACGTCGCCGGCCTCGCGGGAGGCGGCGGCGCTGATCTCGGAGACCAGCATCGAGAGGGCTTTATCCAGCATCTTCTTCTCTCCGTACGAGAGGTCCTTGTCGCCCTTGAGCGAGCAAAGGTCGCGGAGGACCTCGGCAATGTCGGCGACGGACCCCGTGCGGAGCTTGTCGTTGAATTCGCGGAAGCGGCGGTTCCAGGTGGTGTGCGAGACCTTGCCGGGGCTGCGCAAGATGGAGTAGACGTTGGTGATCTCGCCGTCGCTGATCAAGCCGCGCATGCCGGCGCGTTCGCAGCCGGACGTCGGGACCATCAGCGTGGCGCCGGACGAGAGAATCTGCAAAACGTAAAAGTCTTGGTTGGTTCCGCCGATTTTGCGGGACTCGATACGCTTAATGACGCCAACCCCGTGAGCGGGATAAACGGCCTTGTCACCGACTTTGAATTGCATAAATACTCCGTTTGCGTGGTCGGGCCCAATGTCTTGGAAGGACAGGGAACAAGGCATCAGCGACAGACGATAAGCCACGGTCGGCAGGGAAGAATCGGGTAGGTGTTTTGGAGACACACCTTGAGCCAAGTTTAGATCTACGAACCCCCATAGTACCGATTTTTATAAAATTGTCAAATGGTTAGTTTGCTATTTCATGAGAATTAAAGGTATACGATGTTATTTCAATGAGTTGACCGCGTTTCGGCGACCCTTGCGTAAGGTCGGAAATTGGGCTATGAAGACTGGCTTATCGCACGGAATCTCTATGGAAGACGCTCTTCCATACATATAGATATAGATTTCCCTGAACCCAGATACGATTTTTGGAGACGATCTCAATGGCTCTGACTGCCACCCAAAGCGGCGAAATCCTGAAGAAGCACGGACGTCACGACAAGGACTCCGGTTCCCCGGAAGCCCAAGTCGCGCTGATCACCGCTCGCCTCAACTACCTCAACGAGCATTTCAAGAAGAACGAGAAAGACCATCACTCGCGCACGGGTCTGATGAAGCTCGTCGGCCAGCGCCGCCGCCTCCTCGACTATCTGCACGGTTCGAAGCCCGATGCTTACAAGAAGCTGATCGGCGAGCTCGGCATCCGCAAGTAAACCTAAGGAAACCTGTTAATGAGTTTGATTCGTGAAGTTGCCGTTGGCGACAAGAAGATAAAGCTGGAGTTCGATCGTTTCGCGAAATTGGCCGCCGGCTCCGTCATGGTCAGCTGTGGCGACACGCAAGTCCTCGTCACGGTTTGC
>JAYWBY010000766.1:0-7747 GCA_043781115.1 Pseudomonadota bacterium | reverse complement strand
GCCCGCGGCAGCGCGCTCGATAGCGACCTCGCCAATCTCAGCCTTGAACTTGAACATGACGAGGTGCTCGACCATGGAGAAAGCCTTTTTTCAGCGGTAAAGAGCGTGTTCGCGGTGCGGGCCGGTGCCGACCATCAGCACGCGCGTCCGGCAGTGCCGCTCGGCCGCTTGGACGAAGGCGCGCGCCGCTTCGGGCAGGTCGTCGATCTTGCCGCTCTTGGGGATCTCTTCTTTCCAACCCGGAAACGTTTCGTAAATCGGTTGGCACGCGGCCAGCACCTCCGTGTCCCACGGTAGCTCGGTCAAAAGGCCGAGGTCGGGGTGACGGTACGCGGTGCAAATTTTGACTTCGGCTAAACCCGTGAGGATGTCCATTTTGTTCAAGACGACGCCGTCCAAGCCATTGACGTCGACGACGTATGCGAGCGCCACGGCGTCGAGCCAGCCGACGCGGCGCGGGCGGCCAGTAGTGGCGCCGAACTCGTTGCCCTTCTTGGCGAGCCAAGCGCCGACGTCGTCCTTAAGCTCAGTGGGGAAGGGGCCTTCGCCGACGCGGGTAACGTAGCCCTTGGCGATGCCGATGACTTGGCCGACGAGCTTCGGCGACAGGCCGATGCTTTGGCAGGCCCCGCCGGCGCCGGTGCTGCTCGACGTCACGTAGGGATAGGTGCCGTGGTCGATGTCGAGGAGCGCACCCTGCGCGCCTTCGAGGAGCAGTTTCTTCCCCGCCGTCGCCGCGGCCCGGATCTTGGCTTCGGCGTCGCATATGAACGGCCGGATCTTGTCGGCGGCGGCGGCGAAGCGGCGCCAAACCTCGGGTTCGGCAGCCAAGAAGGCGCGGAAGTCGTCGTTGGTTTCGGCTTGGCGGCCAAGCCAGCGTTGGCGGGCGACCGGGTCGACGTAGTGTCCGAGGCGGAGGCCGGCTCGGGTCGCCTTGTCGGCGTAAGTCGGACCGATGCCGCGCTTGGTCGTGCCGATCGCGGAGACGGCCTTCGCTTCGCGCTGGGTGTCCAAGTGAATGTGCCACGGCGTGATCACGTGAGCGCGCCCCGACATCCAGAGGCGGTCGGGCGTCAACGTCGCTCGGTGTTCGACCTTGGCCATTTCGGCGACCAAGGCCTCCGGATTGACGACGACGCCGGCTGCCAGGGCGCTCGTTTGCTTCGGATGGAAGATGCCGCTCGGCAGCTGGTGCAGGACGATCTTCTCGCCCTCAACATACAGCGTGTGGCCGGCGTTGTTGCCGCCTTGATAGCGAACGACGAGGTCGGCGGTCTCGGCCAAGACGTCGATCCATTTGCCCTTGCCTTCGTCTCCCCACTGGGCGCCGACGAGGATCGTGACTTCGGAGGACTTGGTCGAGCGGTTTTGCGGCATGCGGGTGGGGTCCTGCGCTGAAGCCAAAAAATTCTTCACTCTGGCGATACTATTAGACTATGCGAGGAACCGCTGTCCACTGGAAGTCGGCCGTCCGCCATGGTAGAAGGAGGCATGACGGACGAGTCCTTGGGCCTCTGGGCCATTACGCCGCTGGACGGACGCTACGCCAACAAAGTCGACGGGCTAGGTGAGTTGGTGAGCGAAGGCGCGCTCATCGGCTATCGCATGCGCGTCGAAGCCGCGTGGCTTCTGCACCTAGCTGCGACTCCAGGGGTCATGGCTGGTCTGACTTTGACGCCGGCGGTCCGCCAGGTCGTCGAGGGCTTAGCCAAGGGCGATGCCTTAAAGCTCGCCCACGAAGTGAAACTCATCGAAAAGACGACGAATCACGACGTCAAGGCGGTCGAGTACTTTCTCCAGCAGAGGCTGAAGCTCGCCGGCGCGCCGCCCGCGACGCTGGCCTACATCCACTTCGCCTGCACCTCGGAAGACATCAATAACTTGGCTTATGGCCTGATGCTCGCCGACCTCCGGGCGAAGCGGCTCTTGCCATTGATGAACAGGATCGTAAAGGACCTCGCGGCGAAGGCGGACCGCTATGCCGACACGCCGATGCTTTCGCGTACGCACGGGCAGACGGCCTCGCCGACGACCCTCGGCAAGGAGCTAGCCGTCTTCGGCCACCGCTTAGAGCGCCAACGCCGGCGCTTCGCGGCTCAGACGATCGAAGGCAAAATCAACGGTGCCGTCGGGAATTACAATGCCCACCGTGCCGCCTTCCCGGACGTGCCCTGGCCGCGCGTTGCTAAGAGCTTCGTGGAAGAGCGCCTAGGATTGACCTTTAACCCGTTGACGACGCAGATCGAGAACCACGATTCCTACGTCGAATACATGCAGCACCTCCGGCATTTTAACACCGTGGCCTTGGGCCTGAGCCGCGACGTCTGGGGCTACATTTCGCTCGGCTATTTCAGCCTGAAAGTAAAGGCCGGAGAAATTGGCTCGAGCACCATGCCGCACAAGGTCAATCCGATCGACTTCGAGAACGCCGAAGGCAACTTCGGGCTCGCCAACGCGCTAGCCGTGCACTTCGGCGACAAGTTGCCGGTGTCGCGCTGGCAACGGGATCTTAGCGACTCGACCGTGCTCCGGGCGACCGGCGTCATGGTCGGCCACAGCGAACTGGCTTGCGTCTCGTTGCTCGCCGGTTTGGCCAAGATCGAGGCCGTGCCGGCTCGGCTCGCCGAGGACCTGGACCAGGCTTGGGAAGTGCTCGCCGAGCCAGTGCAAACGGTCATGCGCCGCTACGGCATCGTCGACGCGTATGAACGCTTGAAAGAAGCGACGCGAGGCAAGGCCGTCAGCCAAACGCAGCTTGCGGCGGTCATCGACGAGGCGAGCGAGCTGCCGGCCGCCGCGGCCCAAGACTTGAAGAATTTGACGCCGCGGACTTACGTCGGCGACGCCGCGGCTTTGGCCCGGGCCTTCGCCGCGGAAATCTCGTAACGCAAAGAGGGGAAGCCAATGCAGCTGAGCGAGTTGGCGCTTCACGTTAAGGCCGAGCTTTACAACGGCGCCGGCGCCGACAAATTGGAAATCAAGACCGTGGCCCCGATCTCGACGGCCGGCGCCGGCGAGCTCACGTTCTTGACCAACGCCGAGTACGAGAAGCATTTGACGACGACGAAAGCCAGCGCCGTCATCGTCGGCAAGCGTTATCCTGATTTGAAGCTGCCGCAGCTCGTGCACAAGAACCCGTACTGGGCCTTCGCCAAGCTGGCGCAGCTGTTTTTCCCGGCCAAAGCCGAGAAGCCCGGGATCAGCCCCTTGGCGTCGGTCGACTCGACCGCCAGCGTCGCCGCGACGGCGACGATCTACCCGTTCGCCTACGTCGGGCCGCGCGTCAAAATTCATCGCCACGTCGTCATCTATCCAGGCGTCTACTTGGCGGAAGACGTCGAGATCGGCGACGACACGGTGCTGCGCGCCAACGTCGTCGTCGAGAGTGGCATCAAAATCGGCGCCCGCTGCTTGATTCACGGGGGTTCGGTGCTCGGCGGCGACGGCTTCGGTTTCGCCCCCGGCGAGGCCGACCTCGCCAAAATCCCGCAAGTCGGCTCGGTCGTCATCGCCGACGACGTCGAAATCGGCGGGCTTTGCACCGTCGACCGCGGCGCGCTCGAGAACACCGTCGTGGGTAAAGGCACCAAGCTCGACAGCCACGTGCACATCGGCCACGGCGCCTCACTCGGGGAATCCTGCATGATGTGCGGCCAATCCGGACTCGCTGGCTCCGCCAAACTCGGCAACCGGGTCGTGGTCGGAGGCAACACCGGCATCAGCAACCGCGTCGTCATCGCCGATGGCGTGCAAGTCGGCGCGTGTTCGGGCGTGACAAAAAGCATTCCGGAGGCCGGCACGACGCACATCGGCTTCCCCGCCGGCCCGCAAAAGGAGTGGCAGCGTCAGCTCGTCTACCTCCGGCGGATGCCCGAAATTGAGGCGCGCATCAAAGCTTTGGAAGCCAAAATCGCCAGCTCGACGAAGTAGTCAATTCGCATAATTTCGTAATTTCGGGACACCCGACGTAATCGAATTTCGTTAATTCGATTACGTCGGGTGTCCCGAATTAAGCGCCGCATTCGCCAAGCTCAGCATCGTGATCGCTCCCAAGAGCAACCCCGCGCCCCCAAGCTGAGCTGCGCTGAGCGGCGTCCCGAGAAACACCCAGTTGACGACGATCGCCGCCACGGGGAACGCCAGTTCGCAGAGCGTCGCGACCACCGCCGGCGTCGACTTCAACCCGTAATAGTAAATCGCCAGCGCCAAAAGCCCCGAGCCGAACGCCATCAACAGAAAGGCCCTGAGATCCAGGACCAGCGCCCGCTGGACATCGACGAGTTGGCCCATGGTCGCCGCTACCGCGAAGGCGAACACCGCGCCGAAGGCGAAGCGCGCCGCGGTCATGAACAGGAAGTTCCTGCCGCTCAAGACCAACCGGCCGCAGACCGTCGTCGCGCCCCAAATGGCCGCGGCCGCCATTGCGTAGAGCACGGGGATGAAGTCCGAGCCGGCGAATGCCGTCAAAACGTTCGAGGTGCCAAACGACACGAAATAGGCGCCGACCATCGCCACGGCCGTCCAAATCCCGAAGCGTCGCGGCAACTTTTCTTTTAAGATGGCGCGCGCCAAACCTATGGCGAAAAGTGGCTGGAGCTTTTGAATCAGCACCGGCACCGTATAATTGGAAGCCGTCGCGAACGACTGGGTGAAAAAGACCATGGCGACCACCGATCCGATCGAGGCAATGAAGCCCAGGGCGAGATATTCCTTCCAAGTGAAGGACTCGAACTGGCGCCGCTGCCACCAAAGGACCGCCAGGGCGGGGATCAGGCATAGAGAATGATTGAAAAAGACGATGAAGAGCGGGGAGTAGCGCCCGACCACCGTGCTCCGAAAAAGCGAATCGGTGGCCCAAAGGGAGGCCCCCAAGGCCACGGTCAGTGGACCATGAAGAGTCCCGCGTTCGCGGCCCGCCGGAGGCAGCTGGCTCATGAATGTGCTCGGCGCTCGCTCATGCTTAACGGTGACACTTTAGCGGCGATCTTGCCAGGGAAATTTCGCGGTGATAAAGATGACCTACCGGTTTTGAACTGCTGTTCCGCGAAAGGAGTTTCCATGCATTTATTTTCCCTGCGTTCCGCCTTGACGGGTGGTTGTTTAGTCGTCGCCGGCGCCTTCTTCGCCCAAGGCGCGAGCGCCAAGACGTGCGACGTCGCCATCGAAGGCAGCGACGCCATGCAGTACAATTTGAAAGAGATCACCGTCGCCAAGGACTGCACCGAAGTCAAAGTGACTCTGAAGCACTCCGGCAAACTGCCGAAGTCGGCGATGGGCCACAACTGGACGCTGACTGCCGAAAAAGACATGCAGGCAGTGGTCACCGCCGGCATGACGGCTGGCCTGGCTAGTGATTACTTGCCGAAAGGCGACGCCAAGGTCATCGCCTCCGTGAAACTTGTCGGCGGCGGCGAGAGCGCCGACACGACTTTTAAAACGTCGGCCCTGAAAGCCGGCGAAACCTACAAATACTTCTGTACCTTCCCGGGCCATTCGGCCGTGATGAACGGCGTGTTCTCGGTCAAATGAACCGTGGCCATCCGTTTCGTTCCTCTGCCCCTCCGTTTTTCCGTGGTCTGCAAGCCGACTGTCATGCAGACCACGGAGAAGCGGAGGGCCGGAGGGCCGGAGGGCCGGAGAGGCGGAGGGTCGTTTAGCCACTATTGGTTCTTCTTGCCTCCGGTCCCACCGCCAAATTCCGCCTCCCCATGGTCATTAACGCCATGATATAATTGCACTAAATTTAAATTTCTTTCCCATTCCTCAACTTCCGCCCCGGCGCGCCGAAGGTAACTGCATGAAGTTACGAGGAGTCTGGGAATGAATTTACAAAACTCGTCGCGTTTAGGTTCAAGCCGTCTTGGCTTGGCGGCTCTCGTCGCGTTGAGTCTCAGCCCGATCGCCTGTCGCTCGAAGATCGACGTCAAGTCGAAGGACGGCGCCTCGGTCCCGGTGGCGCAGGTCCCGGAAATCCCGCCCGTCGATCCCGTGGCGCCGGAACCGACGACCGATCCGGCGCCGCCCGAACCGGTCGAGAAGAAGGGCGCCGCCTCATTACAAGGCGGCAAAGTCTACTTCCAAACGCGCGACACCATCACCATCAACATCAAGCGCGAAGTCATCGACGGGGCGGATTCATTCTCGCTACTGAACATCACGAACTCCGGTACCGACGACTCGAAAGCCGTGCAAGTCGTGCAAGAGAAAGTCCCGAGCTTGGGCCTACACGAAGGCGGTTTCGCCCTGGCGACCGTCGACGACCAGACGGTGCAACTGCAGTTTTTCCCGGGCGACAGCCAATTCGCGGGCAAATTCTTCTACGGCAAGAACATCCTGAAAGTCGTCGCCAACGACGAAGCCAACCCGCGCTATGCGACTGTCGAAATCTTCCTTCAAGACTTCGACGTCTTCGGCGTCGCCGTCACGTCGTTCTCGACCGACGTGCAAGTGGCGATCAAAACCGGCGCCGGCGGTTTCCAGTTTCAAGGCTGGGTCAACGTCTTGTCGCCGCCGACAGTCACGCTGGGCGCCAACGTCTTGACCAACGGCATCTTCAACATGGTCAATCCGCAGTAGTTCTAGCCGCCCATTAGCGGGCGAGACCCTTCAGCAGCGTCCCGCGGAAGTGTACGCAAGGCATGATTGCGGTGCCCGGCAGGAGCAGCGTGCCGGGCGACAAGACCGAGTTGCAGCCCGTCTGCGCTTCGTCGCCCATGATGGCGCTGAACTTCGTCAGGCCTGAGCTCACCAGCGCGCCTGTAACGGGATGTTTCACCCGGATCGTCTGCCGGCTCAGCGCCAGGTTGGCGAGCTTGGTGCCGGCGCCCAAGTTCACTTCGCGGCCGAGCACCGAATCGCCGACGTAGGCGAAGTGGCCGGCCTTGGCTCCGTCGAAAAACATCGACCCCTTGACCTCGGTCGTGTGGCCGACGACGGCCTTCGGTCCGACGTAAACATTTCCCCGTATATAGGCGGCATGGCGCACTTCCGCGCCAGGGCCGACGTAGCACGGTCCTTGAATGAACGCGGTCGGTTCGACGACGGCACCCTCGGCGATGAAGACGCGGCCCTCAAGAAAAGCCGCTGGATGGACTTTGCCTCGGACGACGGGTGTTTGGCCGACGCCGAGGTCGGTCAAAAAAGCTTCCATCCAAGCGCCGAGAGCCTTGCCGACGTACGAGAATGCATTTTCTTCCCGGCATTGAGCGCCGTGCAAACAGCGGCTCAAATCGACGAAGGTTCGAAGGGTTACCGTCTCGCTCATTGGGGCCTGCCGTTGGGGACCAGGAAGATTTTGCCTAAAGCGCCGGGGCCATGCTGCCGAATCGATCGTATATCAAGCAGGGCGGTCCGCGCCATATCAACGCAAGAGGGAAGGGCCCGAGGCATGTTTGACGCCAATCGGTTCAAGAGATCGGTGAAAGACTGGATCCGCGATCATCCGGAAGGCACTGAAGCGGACTTGGTGGATTTCTGCGAAGAGCAGATCCCGCCAGCGCAATTCGCCGCCCATCAATGGCTGGTCGAACACACCGTCAGCTGGTACCGGCACATCTTGGCCCAGCGCCAACATGCCGCCGCGCCGTATGACGACGAAGCCGACGAAGCCGCCCTCGGTTAGGCCCTCCCGCAGCGCTACCGGGTCAACTCTTGGCCTTGTCCTGCGTGAGCTCCCGAACGCGCGAAAATTCTGACTCATCGATCAGGTCCAAGGCTTCGAGGTCTTCGAAGCCTAGGTCGTTTTTCC
>JAYWBY010000765.1:0-2773 GCA_043781115.1 Pseudomonadota bacterium | reverse complement strand
GCGGCTCCTTCTTGCCGGCGGCGCCGTCGATGATTTCCTGCTGTAGAACGTCTAGGGCCTCCGGCGGGCTGGTGATCGCCGCGAGGCTTTGCACCGCCTCGCGGAGCTTCGGGTCGATGCCGCGAATCAAAACCGCGTGCAAAATCGATTTGCTTCTCGCCATCGTTTCGTAATGAATGAACGGCGCGACGCCGCGCACTTCGGTCTTGAAGTCGGTTTCGATGTTCTCCGCCCACTTCTCGGGATTGGAGAGGCCGTGCGGGAAACGGTACGCCATGATGTGGGCGTTGGCGGCGAGGAAGCGCTTCCGGAGTTCCGTCTCGAAGCCGTTGATCACCGACCAGACGACGATCATTGCCGCGCAGCCAATGGTGACGCCGGTGATCGTCAGCACCGAGATCCAAGAGAAGAAGCGGTTGTTGCGCCCGGCCTGCATGTAGCGGCGCGCGAGAAACGTCGTGACCGACATCGGTTGAGTCCAATCGTAAGAGTCTTGGTGACTTATATCTCAGCCTACCGGCGATGACAAAGCGGTTAGCGGTCGGGGCGGCAGCTTGTACAGGCGCCAGGTGTCGGTAAAAATATGTTAAATATCAATGGTTTACTGCGATATCCAAAACGGTTTGGCGAAGCGGCCTAGTAAACTTTTGGCAAGGAAGGTCGAAACAATGGGGGAATGAACCGAGGAACTTCGCTTGGCCACGGCAAAAAAACTCACCACCCCGCATCAAGACCAAAGTTTCGCCAAAGGCGAAGTTTTGCTGCGCGAGGGCGAGTCCAGCGGAGATCTTTGGATCCTCCGCACGGGCACGGTCGAGATTTACCGCGAACGAGCTGGCAAGCGCTTAGTGCTCGGCCAGGTCGGAGCGGGAGAAATGCTCGGCACGATGACCGCGACCACCGGGGCGTCTCGGAGCGCTTCCGCCGTCGCGGTGACCGACGTCACCGTGACCGTGGTACCGAAGGAGCAGGTGCAGAAACTGATCGCGGGCTTGCCCGGCTGGGCGCACTCCTTCATCAAGGATTTGGTGGCCCGGGTAAATTACGCCAACGACCTCTACATCGAGCACGAGCTGGCGCATTCGCCCGACGGCGGTTCGCCGCTCGACTTGACGCTCAAAATCTTCCGCGCTTGGCCCGTGCTCGGCGAAGGCTTAGCGAAAGACGTCGCCGGCGACCGGGTCGTGACGATGGCGGCGAGTCTGAAGGCTTTGGCCTTGGCCGTCGGCAGCGAGGCCGGAGTCAAAGCCCATTTGGACCTTTTCGAACGCCATGGACTCGTCCGCTTCGTTGGCGAAGGGGACAACCGCTCGACGTCGCTGCTTTCCATCCACAGTTTGAGTTTGCTGATCGGTCTATTCGAAACGGCCGTCAAGGACCAGGAACCGGGCAAGCCGATTGCGCTGCCTTTGGCTCAAGGCGAACGTAAACTTCTGGCCGACATCGCCGCCTTGGGGCGTGGAGTCGCCGGGTCGGACGACCGCATCATCATGCCTCTGGCCGATGTCGAGGATGCGCTGCGCAAGCAAGGCAACGAAATGAACGTCGAAGCGCTGCTCCGCGCCCGCCGGCTGGGCATCCTCGAGTTGGACAAAGCGGCAAAGCCGCCGTCCTTGAGCTTTGATCCTCACTGGGTGACGTTGTGCGTCTCCGCCCTGAATTTGATGCGCGAGCTCGTGCAAGGCCCGGGCGAGGCGGCGGGGCGCGACAAGAAGACTCTGCTCTACTAAACAGGTGCTGGCCTATCGCTAAAGCGGGGTCCCTCGTCCGCCGATGAATCGTCATGGAGGTGCTTCATGGTCAAGGCAACTGGACTGAAACTCGCGCTGGTCGCTGGGATTTTGCTGCTCTCGGGTCCCGCGTTTGGCGGCGTCACGGTATCGCCCTACGTCAGCATCAAGTCCACGAAGTCCGTAAAGCCCCAGGCGAAAGACAAGAGCAAGGAAAACGAGACGGTGAAGCAGAGAAAGGAAGCGGGCATCCGCGGCTCAGTGAGCTTTTGGAGCCTCTTCACTTTGGGTTTGAGCGTCGGGCAGAACACGTTGACGACCACCGAGAAGACTCAAGCTGCCAAGGACGAATACGGCGAGATCGACTACCAAAAAGATCTGAACATGTCGACCGACAACCCGGACAACGAAATCAAGATCACGGAAACCCAACGCAACGCTCGCCTGACGATGTCAATCGACCCGAGCTTTTGGATCTTCATCCTTCGCGCTAAGGCGGGCGTCGTGGCGAAGCAGAGGATCTTGGTGACGGAAGAGACCGGCAAAGAGAAAAAGACGCTGAACGCGGGACCGACTTACAAGCCAACGTCGGGTTTTGGCTTCGGCGTCCGTTTTACGCCGACGATGTACGCGATGGCTGAGTACAACATGTACCACTACGCGTTCCCGAAGCCTGAGCCGTTCGAACGCGAAGTCGCGGTTAGCTACTCGATCGAGATGTAAGCTGTCTTGCCGGCCGTTCCTTGTTCAGAGATTCAGTGATTCTTTGAAAAAGAGGGCTCGAGGCTTGCGGCGTTGCCTCGACGAAGCCTCGGGGTGCGTCATGGGTCAAAGAAGAAAAGAATCGCTGAAGAAGGAGCGGCCGGACGGTTTAGGACGGTCGGCCTTTGATCGGCTTCCTAGAGCGTCTTCCTCGACGGCACCAGCCAGTTCGGGTAATTCGGGTAATTCGGGGTAATTCGGGACACCCGACGTAATCCAATTAACGAAATTCGATTACGTCGGGTGTCCCGAATTTCAGCGGCAATTCCCAAAACGGCCGA
>JAYWBY010000764.1:0-2774 GCA_043781115.1 Pseudomonadota bacterium | reverse complement strand
CGCCGCGTCCCAAACATCGCTATCTCGTAAAGCAAAGCGATAGGTCTGTCTGTCGACCGCGTAGATGCTCGCCCGGTTGGGCGCCTGCGGCTGTTGCTGCTGTGGAGCCTGGCGCGAAGAGGTCGTCGACTGCTGTCGCCCCTTCGAGTTGAGCGAGGTCTGAGGCGCGACCTCGGACCCATCCGCGCCGGGTTGCATGATCGCCTCGCCGGCGTGACCCTTTTGGTCGGCCCCGTCTTTGTTGCGATATTTGTCGAGCTGAGCGGGAAGGCAAGCGGTGAAGATTGCCAAGCCCGCGCCAAGACTGATCAGGTAAATTGATGGGTTTTTCATACCCTCAGTTTACTTGACCAGCATGTTTTTGACCACCTCGCGCTCTTCGATGAGCTCTTTGGTCGTCTCGGCGACTTTCTTCTTCGCGAAATCGCTGAGTTTCACGTCTTTCACGATTTCGTGGCCCTTGCCGTCGCCGTGCGACCGCACCGGGAACGAGAAGATCAATCCGGCCGGAACGCCGTAGGCGTTGCCGTCACTGGCGACGGCCATCGAGAACCATTCGTTCTGGGGCGTCTTGCGAAGCATTTGTTTGATCTGGTCAATACAGGCCGAAGCGGCCGAGGCGGCCGACGACTTACCGCGCGCCGCGATGATCGCCGCACCGCGCTTTTGCACCGTCGTGTAGAAATCGCCTTCGAGCCATTTACGGTCGGTGATCACTTCCGTCACGGCCTTGGTGCCGATGCGGGCGTTCTCGAAGTCTGGCACCATCGTCGAGCTGTGGTTGCCCCAAATCGCCAGGTTGCCGACTTCGCCGACGCCGACGCCGGCCTTTTTGGCCAACTGGAACTTGGCGCGGTTCTCGTCGAGCATCGTCATCGCGGTGAAGCGTGTAGGGGAGATGTCCCGGGCGTTGTGTTGCGCGATCAGGGCATTCGTGTTGCACGGGTTGCCGACGACGATGACGTTGAGATTGCTCGCAGCCTTGTTCAGGGCCTTGCCCTGGCCGACGAAGATGTGGCCGTTGTCGCGGATCAAGTCGGCGCGTTCCATGCCGGGACCGCGCGGCTTCGAGCCGACGAGAAGTCCCCAGTTGATGCCTTCGAAGCCTTTTTCGGCGCTATCGAAGATATTGATCTTGTGCAGGGTTTTGAAGCCGCAGTCCTCCAGCTCCATGGCGGTGCCTTCGGCGAACTTGACGGCGTCTGGCAACTCGACGAGGTGGAGTTGGACGGGCGTGTCGCTGCCGAACACTTCGCCGGACGCCAGGCGGAATAGCAGACTGTAGCCGATTTGACCTGCGGCCCCGGTAACAGCAACGCGTACTGGTTCTTTCATGAGCGACTCCTTCGCAAAGAGATGGACGTAATGTACGGAAAGGACGTGACGGATGACAAGCGCTCAATCGAGAGCTTCGGGACCGGGCTGAGTGTGGATCAACTCTAAATGCCGCGTCTTGAGAATGGTGTCCCGCTTGTTGATGTTCCAAAAGTCTTCGCTCGGCAGGTAGTCGCCGACGTCGGACCAATGGATCGGTTTGCCGTCTTTCAGGAAGTAGAGGACCTTGACCTTCTTGGTCGACTCCAACTCGTCTTTACAAATCTTGCAGCTCATCACCTGCTTGATCGCGCCGTCGAGTTTGACCTTCACTTGAGAGAAGCGATTTTCCACGACCGGCCGCGAACAAAAGTAGCAACCCGTCGACATCGGCGACTTGCCGTGGCCGTAAAGCTCCTCGAATTTGACGTCACGGCCCCGAAGCGCGTCCTGGAAAGCCTGGTGAGTCCTACCGATGCGAGCGCGGCAGTCTCTTACCAAGAAAAATGCCGAATCGAGGGCACCCGGGTCCTCGCCGAAAGGCGGGATGCGGCGGACGGCTGCGAGCAGCGTCTCGAGGATCTTCAGGGTGCTTTCGTAATAATCTAAGAGTTTGGTCTCTTTGACCTGCTTGACGTGGGTCGCTAGTTGGTTGACCCCGTGCGTAACGGTGTCGAGTTGGGCCACGAGCTGAATGAACCTCGCCCGGTACGTCTTTGCCTCGCTCATCTGGCGCCGTTGTTGCCAGAAATGGAGAGCAACGACCAGCAGACCGAAAGCGAGCGCGGTTGTAAGGGGCAGCCAGAGCATAACGTCCAGCATATCAGACGCATGGCGCTCAGAAGAGGCTGAATGCGTGGGCCTTCTTGGGTTTTTGACAACCGGAGTTAAAGTTTACCTAAAACCTGCCGAAACAACCCTTGATTGCTCGGAAGTTGGGGGCTGCCATGGGTATAGCATACGAAAATCAACGGGTTATCTTCGACCAGATCGCCCGCCGGTACAAAGAATATCTACGGCTCTATCAGGCTGTGAACAACGGCTCGATCGAAGGCATTACCACCTTCGACGACTTCTATTGGCGGATGGTCTACTACAGCAAGTACCAGGACCGTCGCAGCTGGGGCCATTCCGGCTACTAAAATATTTAGCAAACTCGCTGCCTTGACCAATCTGTCGCGGTCTAATATAAGCCCTAGGTAGAGGCAACTAAGCCTTACCCGGGAGCCTGAACGGGTGACGAGAAAGAACGGAGCCAAAGCACAAACGCTGCACGTCAAACAGACCGACGACGGTTTGCATCTGACTGACTCCATCCTTTGGTTCGATTCCCAAGACAACGGCGACTTGTCGTTCCTCTCCTCCGCCACCGCGACGTTCCACTCCAAAGTTCCGCAGGTCATCGCTACCGAAGAGACGATTAAGATCCTCGAAGCGTACCGCAAGAAACCGAATGCGCT
>JAYWBY010000763.1:0-2774 GCA_043781115.1 Pseudomonadota bacterium | reverse complement strand
CACAACCTCGAGACGGTCGAGCGTTTGACGCCGCGCGTCCGCGACGCCCGCGCCAAATACCGCCAATCGCTAGAGGTTCTCCGCCTCGTCAAAGACTTGGCGACACACAAGCTATACACCAAGAGCGCTCTGATGCTGGGCTTAGGCGAGACTCTAGAAGAAGTCGAGCAATGCCTCGGCGACATGCGCGAGTATGGCGTCGACTTCGTCACCATCGGCCAATACATGCGCCCGACCAAGCAGCACTTGAGCATAAAGCGCTGGGTGCCGCCGGCGGAGTTCGATCACTTGGCCGTGGTCGCCAAGAGCATGGGATTCTCGTCCGTCGTCTCTGGCCCGCTCGTCCGCAGCTCGTACAAGGCCGCCGACTTCTTCGAAGAAGCGACGCGCGGAACGTGAGGACCTTCCTCGTTTTCTTACTGTCGGTTCTGCTCGCCGCCTTGCGGCGGACGCCGAAAGGGCTCTTTCCGCTTTTGGCGACGGGCGTCTGCGTTCTAGCGCGGCCGTTCGCCGGCAAAGATCGGCGCCGGCTGCGGTCGAACGCGCGTCTTATCTACGGCTTGCCGGCCGGCTCGCACTTTTCCCGAATGTTCGAGCGTCAGGTTTGGCGGCATCAATCCATCTGTGCCCTGGAAACTCTGCGAATCATCCAGGATCCGGACGTGGCTGAGGTGGTGGGTCTAGAGGAAGTGCGCGCTAGCATCGCCGCCGCCGAAGTCATCAACAAGGGCCACATCATCATCACGGCCCACCTCGGTAGCTGGGAGCTCTGCGCTCTCTACGGCCAGAAGGCCGCGACCCGGCCGTTTCACGTCTTGGCGAAGGCGTCGCGCTGGCCAGAAGTCACGGCCTTTCTCGACCGGTTGCGCCGTCGCATGGGCACGCCGGTGCTTTGGACCGACAAGAAGTCGCTTTTGAAAGACATGCTGAAGGCCTTGCGGGGCGGAGAATCCGTCGGTTTCGTCATGGATCAGAAGCCGGAAGGGCGCCAAGGACCGAAGGTCGAATTTTTAGGCCAGCCGACGGAGTTCGTTTCTGGCCCGGCACAAATGGCGGTCAAGACCGGTTGCGCCGTCATCAGCGTCTTTTGTATGCGCGAAGGGCCGTTTCGTTACCGCTTGGTTTCCCGGACGCTCGCGCCGGGCAACCACGGCGAAACGGACGAAGACGCTTTGACGCAGCGGATGGCCGACGCGATCTCGAGCGTCATTCGCGCCTACCCGGAACAATGGACCTGGAACTATAAGCGTTGGCGGGATTCGTCCGGCGGCACCCAGCCGCCGAACGCCCGTTCGAGCTCCAACGCGGCCGCCACCGTCAGATAATCGCGCCCGTACGCGGCCGCGACTTTCGACGGCGATCGCTTCCTTGATCGTGCACGGCACGCCGAAGAGCGGCGGCAAATTGTCGCCGTCCTTGGACTGGCGCTCGCCCGCCAGGAGGGCTTCGGCGCGGGCCGCCGCGAAGCGTTCGTCCGTGACGGCGTTGAGGGCCGGATTGACGCGATTTATCGCCGCGACGTAGGCATGGACGGCCTCGACCGGAGCCACTTGGCGCCGCCGGATTGCGGCCGCGAGTTCGACGGCGCTCATTTTTAGGATGTCGTTCACCTTATTGGCGTTTCCCGGTAGAATTGTCCCAGAGCGATCCACTACTTTAGCATGGGGCAGCATGCGACCCACTCCGTTGGCAGGTTTTCTCGACCAGCGCTTGCGCGTGACTCCGCGAGGGGCCGTCGAGTTCTTGATCGTCGCCATGGCTCTGGCGCTGTGCGATCCGTCGCCCGCCAGCCTCGCGGTCGGCGGCGCCGTCAGCACCGTTGGCGAGATCCTCCGCATCATAGCCGCCGGGTACGGCTATAACGTCGGCGAATTGTCGCTGCGCGGGCCTTACCGTTTCGTGCGCCACCCGTACTTTTTGGGTTCGGCCCTGCTCTTCATTGGGCTTTGCATCACCTCCCGCGACGCTTACGTAATGGGCATCGCCGCGGTCGCCATTACTTGGATTTATTGGCTGGAGTTTCATCGCGGCGAGCAGCGCTTGGCGAAGTTTCTTGGGCCTCGTTTCGCCGAATATCGCGACCGCGTGCCGGCGTTCGTGCCGCAATTGGTGCCAGCCCCGGCAGCGCCGGATGATCATCACGGATTTTCATTAGAATTCGCGATCTTACGTGGTCGCCATCGCGAGCTGGATGCACTGCTTGGTTTGGCGTTCGGCTTTGGCCTCCTCTACCTCTGCTACTGGCTCACGGCAAAAGATTTGTTTCATCTTGGGGTTGTGATAACAGGAACGCTGTACTTCGTCGGTCGGTTGGTCTATTTCGGCGTCGCCAAAAGGCGCGGCGACCGTGGCGGCCTAGCGCAGGTCTAGGCACTCCGCCCCCTTCGCCCGTTGTTCGTCCCGTTTGCATATCCCACGGATCTTTGGAGAGTTTTTGCCTATGGCTTCGCCGCATTGCTCGCCCTTTCCCGACTACCTCGACTTGAATTCGCTGCTCACCGAAGAGCAACGCCTGGTGCAGAGCTCCGTGCGCGACTTCGTCGCCAAGGAAATCGAGCCGCTCATCCGCAAAGCTTATATGTCGGAAGAGTTTCCGACCTCGCTCATCCCGAAGCTAGGCGAGCTAGGGCTCCTCGGCTCGAACCTCACGGGCTACGGCCTCCCGGGCATGGACCACATCGCCTACGGCATCGTCATGCAGGAGCTCGAGCGTTGCGACTCCGGCATCCGGAGCTTCGCCTCCGTCCAAGGCGCGCTGGTCATGTTCCCGATCC
>JAYWBY010000762.1:0-7756 GCA_043781115.1 Pseudomonadota bacterium | reverse complement strand
AATCGGAGCGCCCTTGGCGTCGTGGTCCGTCAGCTCGACCCGCGGCGCGCGGAGGTCTTTGTAAGTCTGGCTCGACATCTGGCCCCAGGTCGAACCGGAGGTTGCGTTCGTGCCTTCCGCCCTTTGGGCGTTGGTGCCGATTTCGCTGGCGAGATGCCGCGCGTCGTCCGATAGGTAGTTGCCGGTCAGGAAGTCGTCTTTCAAGACGAGCGCGCGCCAGGCTTCCTTCTGCTCGTCCGCGGTGCCGGTCAACTCAGGCACTTTGCTGCTGTGGCAGCGGGCACAGTTGTCGGCGAAAACGACTTTGCCCCGCCTTAGTACGGCGGGGTCCTTCGGCTGCTGCGCTTCCGGGAGCGGGAAGGAATCATAGGACATCAAGAAGGTCGCCATGTTCGGCATCCGCCGTTCGGTCTGCATCCAGGGGCTTTGCGGATCCTTCCGGGCTTTGCCGATGATGTCGAACTCGCGCGGTTTGAAGCCGCGTTTCAAGCTGCCCGCGATGTCGAACGGGTTGACCGGCCACGAATCGTACCACTGATGGTGCATCAATCCTTCGTTGACGTAAACTCGCACCGACGACGCAGGGGCCCAGGCCCTCCAAGATCACTGGCGCAAATAGGCTCGGAAAGGCGCAGGCCGCGGTAAGGGTGTAGAAATTTTTATCCAAACCGGCGCGAGACATTTTGGAGAAAGGTTACTCGCAAGCGGTCTGGCTGAGCCACTTCGTCAGCTGCTTTTGCTCGAGTTCGAACTCGGCTTGGACGCAGTTGGCGAGGGCGATGCGCTCGTCGCCGGTTAGTTCGTCATGAACGGGGTTGGACGAGCTGCCCGGGACGCCTTCCACGGTGTCGAGCGGATTGACGTGCGCTCCGGCAGGCATCGACTGGTCCACCAAGATCTTGAAGTCGACTTGTGACATGTCCATCGTGTGGTTGATGCCGCCACGGATGGCGTTGTCGTGGCAGGAGGCGCAGTTCATGGAGTCGCGGACCTTCTCCCAACGGATGCTCGGGCTGGCCGAGAGTGAATAGACGTTGTTGCCGTTGAGGGTGCCCGGGGCACGGCCAAAGATGTCGCGGACGGAGACCGTCGTGCGGCGTTTGAAGCAGCCTTGGGCCGTCTGGCCGTTGGGGAGCGTGCCGCCCAAGATGAAGGCCTTCGAGCGACTTCCTTGATCGTTCAGAGGCGTCTTCAAGCCCATGATCGGGCCTTGGTCGGCAGGGCTGAAGAACGACTTGTTGACGGTGACGCCGTTGGCGGTGACCTTGCCCGAGCGCCATTGGACCGGTTTGTTGCCAGCGGAGGTAATCATGGCGGCGTTGATGATGTCCGCGGCTTTCCAGTCAACGTCAGGAAGCGCGGCTTCACCGGCGCGGACGTGGAGGCCGAGCGGGCTGATGGCGCGGAGACCGTTCGGGTGGCAGGAGACGCAGCTCGTGACGTCGGAGTTGGAGCGCGGCGTGAACTTCATGCCTTGGCTCTCTCGGTCGAACATTTGGAAGAAGACTTGGGCCGGCGTGTTGCCGACCGGGCGTTCGACGCTGACGATCGTGAACACGCGGGGCATCGACGAGCCGAAGTTGTTGGCGGCCGAATAGTCGTCGGCGGTCGCCAGGCTTTGTTGCGGCGCTGGCGTCATTGCCGTGGCGTCGGTGTCTTTCGGCGTCGCGAAGTTGAGCCAGCGGTCGTAGTTGACCGGCGGGTTCACTTTGTCGCCAGGAACGTAGACCATCAAGAGGTTCGGCGTCGCGGGATCGAAGCCACCGGCGTGGCGGCTCTTGTAACGAACGACCGGCCAGCCTCTGTCGTGGGCGATCTGCTCGACGTTCTCGGGAATCACGTACTGGAGGCCCGTGGCGCCTGGAGCCAAGAACTCCTTCGGCGGTTGGCGCTGGGGCGCTTGTGCGATCGGCAGGTCTTGCGCGGCGCGGGCGATGTCGTCGCGTTGGGTGTAGTTGTAGACCGGCTTGACGCAGGCCGGGACGTCTTGGGGGAAGCACTGTTTGATGTGTTGGGCGACGGCGGCATCGGACTCGGTGCCGCTCTCGAGCGCTTTTGCGGCGGCGACGCGCCAAGCATCGACCAGACGACGCGTCGGCGCCGTCGAGATGCAGCCTGGGTATTCGCTGACGATCGCGATGGTCGGATCGTCGAGCGTCGTCAGCGAGTAGGTGTGGTACGCGGCTTCGTTGCCGGCTTTGTCGGCGACGATGACATTGAAATAGAAGGCGGTCGAGGCGGCCAAGTTCGAGACGTCGACGGAGGTCAAGGCGGCGCTGGCCGTACTGATCGCCGTGCCATTATTCTTAATGTTCTCGACCGTGTCGAGCGTGTTGCTGCGCGCTTGGTAGAGCGTGTAGGTCAGGGCGGATTGGGCGGTGACGACGTCACGGCCTTCCGTCCATTTCAAAGTAACGGAGTTGTAAGTCAGGTCGCTGGAGCGGATGTCGCCGTGTTGGCCCGGCGTCGGCGCGGTGGTGTCGACGGCGTTGGCGCGAAGCGGCAGGCTCAAGAGGCCGGTGGCCGGCAAGGCGAGAGCGGGGAACGACTTCTCGAGGACGACGGTTTGGCGCGGGCCGGTGACGCGGATGGTGGCCGCGACGTCCGTGCCGATGGGCATAGTGCCGATCGGGAGGAGGTAGTTGCCGTGAGTAGAGACCGGGAGTTTGACCCAGTCGCTAGAACCGGCGGCGCTCGTCCAGCGAAGTTCGACCGAGTAGGCGCCGAGCTCCGGCGACGGCGCTTCTGCCGGAGGCAAGGTCAAGTAGCCAGAGCTGATCCACGAGGTGACCTGGTTGCGTTGCGCGACCGGCAAGAGGCCGGTTTGCGGCATCGGGCTGTGTTCGTCGTTGGTGCGTTGCGCGATCTTCGCCATGACCGAGGCCAAGTTTTCGTCGGACTTGCCGACGAAGGGGAAGCTCGACAGGTCCGGGAGTTTCTCGCCGTGGGCATGGCAGGGCATGCATTTCGTAAACACCGGCTGGACTTCGGTGAAGGTCAGCGGAGCAGCCGACGTGTCGCCGGGCTGCACGAGGTTCAACTGGGCGGAGATCTGGGCTTGGACGATGGCTTGGCGCGTCAAGACGGACAGACCGACGTACGCGGCCTCGTTGCCTTCTTTGTCGGTGACGATGACGTTGAAGAAGTACTTCACGCCGGCTTGGAGGCCGGAAGCGACCGCGGAAGAGCCGTTCGTCGCCGGGATGTCGAGGAGCTTGCCGTTGGCCTTGATGTGCTCGACGGTGTCGAGGTTGTCGGCCGACGATTTGTAGACGCTGTAGACTAGGTCGCTCTGTTGCGTTGTTTCGTCGCTGGCAAGGTCCCATGCAAGTTTGACGGAGGTTTGCGTAATGCTGGCGGCGCGAACGGCGGGCGAACCAGCGAGGGCCGGGGCTTGAAGGTCGACGGCGGTGGCGCGCAGCGGCAAGGTGACGATTCCCGAGTCAGGAACGGAAACGGTCAAGGGGCCGTCGAAGACGACGCGGCCTTTGGGGCCGGTGACTTTCGCTTGGATCGAAACGTTGGCGCCAATCGGCATCGAGCCGAGGGCCAAGTCGAAAAGGCCCGTGTCGGTGCCGGCGATGTGAATGCTTTGGGCCTTCTGGAAGTCCGTGCTCCAGTTCAGATCCAAGGAATAGGCCTCGAGGGCTTTCGACTTGGTGGGCGCGGCGGGCGCGGCGGGGAAGCCGGCGTTGATCCATTTGGTAAGCTTCGAGCGCTCGCCTTCCGGCAGAAGACCCGTGGGCGGCATCGGGCGGCTTTCGTCGTTGATGCGGCCGGCGATCGTAGTCATGAGCGAGCTGAGCGTTTGGCCGCTCTTATTGGTGAAGGGAAAGCTCTTGAGAGTCGGCGACGCGCCGCCGTTGGCATGGCAAGGCAGGCACTTGTCGAAGGACGTTTGGACGTCGACGAAATAAGGCGTCGCGTCGACCGCGGCGCCCGCAGCGGCAAGGTTCAACACGAGATTGACGTGGCCGTCGACGGTCGTGCCGTCGCTAGGGCCCGGGGCGTTGTTCGTGCCCGAGGGACCGGAGCCCTGCGGTTGCGCTTTACCGTCAGCGCCCGTGCGCTGGTCGACGTTCGCTGGAGGCGTCGTCTCGGTTTTTTTGTCGCC
This sequence comes from Pseudomonadota bacterium, assembly GCA_043781115.1. GTDB lineage: Bacteria > Bdellovibrionota_B > Oligoflexia > Oligoflexales > CAIYRB01 > CAIYRB01. The sequence goes on along the minus strand of JAYWBY010000762.1, from coordinate 3,642 downwards.
GCCTTTGTCCGGGGAGGAGCAGGCGAGGACGGCAAAAAACAATGCTGAAGCAATGTATTTGGTCATGGGAAGGGATCTCTCTGGTGACGCGGTTGGGTCAGGTTTTTTAGGACCGATCGTCGAGTAAGAGATAGATATCATAAGTACTAAGAAATTGGTTGGCTGATTGGTCAGTAAAACAATGATTTCATTGAATAAGGTTTTAAAATCATTATTAAAAATAAATTTACCAAGAAGACCAAGACATAGGCTGTTTTCAGGGCGAACTGGAGCAAACTGGAGAAATCGCCAAAGATCGCCAAGATTGGCTGCTACATTGGCTATTTAAGCTTTTCATCTAACAGTACGGCCTAAGGGGTGCGACTCCATTAAGAAATCGCTCAAATCGACCGTGCTCCGCACGACACGATTTCTTGTCCGGCGTCCGGCGACTCGCCTCGCGCTGAACCTGGTCTATTCGTCGCTCGACTTCGCCGGCCAGAGGTTCGTCCAACAACGATTCGCGAGGCTCTTTCGCGGCCATCCAGCGGCGACGCGGGACGGTCGTTGGCGGGTGCCCTTCGCCGGCAAAGTCATAGACGCGCCTCTTCGTGCTGAACGACTCTGGCTCGATTGGGACCAGGCGCTTTCACTTGCCGGCCATGACGCCGAGGTAAAGCAAACTTACGAAGCCCTGATCCATGCGGAAGAAAGACCCGAGCTTTTCATAGACGTTGGCGCAAATTACGGACTGCACTCGCTGCTCTTCCTCGTCCATGGCATCGAGGCGTTGACGATCGAACCGAATGTCGACTGCGCCCCTTATTTCAAAGACGCCTGCGTCATGAATGGAGTCACCCCGAAGGTCCTGGCGATCGCCCTTGGCGACCAAGCCAAGGACGTCGAGTTGGTTTTTCGAGGCGACGAGACCTGGCTCGGCGCGACGCGCGAGATAGGGTCGAACGAGGCCTCCGGCGAAGTCGTTCGGCGGGTGCCGCAGCAAACCCTAGACGGGCTGCGTGACGTCATTGGGACGAAACGAGTGCTACTCAAGATCGACGTCGAGGGTAACGAGTTATCGGTACTGCGAGGTGGCAATGAGGTCTTGCGTGGCAATCGCCCAAAGGTAATCTTCGAGTCGCGGACCCGCGGAGAGAAGGCGTTGCTGTTCGACCTTTTCGTCGACGCCAGTTACGGCATCCATGAATTGCCGTGGAGTCCCGACGAGTCCCGCCCGAAGCTTGGTCGCGACGCCTTTCTGACAAGCACCGGCTGGAATTTCCTCGCCGTTTCGGTCTAGAATCAACGGCACAGCGTAGGGACTCGGCCGTGGAAATCAGACATCTCACCGTCGCCGACGCCGCAGCCTACCGGCGCATCCGCCTGCATTCGCTGCAAAGCGCGCCGTCCGCTTTCCGTTCAAGTCATGAGGACGAGGCGAAGCGTGATTTGGCGAATTTCGTCGAACGCATGCAAGAGCGTCTGTCGCCGCGAAATTGTTTGCTCGGAGCTTTCGACGGAGCGGCTTTGGTCGGAACCGTCGGTATTCATGCAAGCGAGCCGAAGAAGCAAGCCCACAAGCCCTTCCTCACCGGCATGTTCGTCGACCAGACTCACCAGCGGCGCGGAATCGCGCGGCAATTAATCGAAGCGGCGATAAGAGTCGCACGGACCTTCGAGGGCGTCATTGACGTCGAGTTGACGGTCGAGGCCGGCAACCAAGGTGCGATCGCGCTCTACGAAAAGGTCGGCTTCGTCCCTTGGGGCCGGCAACCCCGGGCCTTGAAGATCGACGGCAAGTACCATGACGAAATCAACATGGTGCTGGCGCTCTGACGCTACTGCGCAACTTCCAGAGTGCGAATTTCGCCGATCGTCGTCCGCAGCGTGTTGATGCAGGCCAGCAAGTTGCCTTCTGACTGGGTGTCGAGGCGCGTGAATTTGACGCCTAGGCGGACGCCGCCGGTTTCGATGGGAACCGTGTCGCCCCAGCATACTTCGCCGTCGCCCTCGATGCGGGTCGTGCCGCGGGCGTCTTTGCGGAAGATCGTGAAGCGGAGCGGGTCGCTCGTCGTCTTCCTGAGTGGTGGTTCTTTCAATGAGACCATGAAACCGCCGCAGCCGAGTTGCCGGACTTCGCCCTCGACGACGCCGGACGTGCCGACCATCTTGACCATGCAGCCGTAACGGACCGGGTAACGAGGCGTAGTGCGGCCCCGCTGCTCGGTCCGGATTTCGGCGGCGCGACGGATAATCATCATGAGTCCGTCTAGCGGCGGCAATTCAGAGAAGACCGCTTCGACGTGGTCGTCGGCGATCAACTTCAAGCGCTTGTCGGAATTCGGCGACACGACGTAGATCAACGTGCGCCGGCAGTCGCGACTCAAGCGTTTGAGTGCTGGGTCGAACTGCGCTTCAGGATCCGTAGCGCTGGCGAAAAAGAGGACGGCATTGACGCCTTTGTCCTTGCAACGCGCGTATAGGGCCTTCAACGAGCAAACGTCGACTTTGGTATTATCGCTGGCAAGTTGCGCCGCGACTTCTCTGGCCGCCGAAGGCGGGTCTTGAACGATCAGGAGTTTGATTGGTTCCGCCAAGGGCCTTCCTCGAAGTTCTTGCTAAAGGAGGCTTCGGCCAAAACGGGGCATTAGGTTAGGGGCGAAAGCGGCGAGTGTGGCTAAACTCGCCGTTACATTCAGTAAAGTTTGCTAGACTTCAGCCATTGCTCCGGTCCTTCCGGGGCCGTATGCAGGCCGGCCCAACCCCCCTGAAGCTGGCCCCTTCAGCCGGGCGAAGCTAATTCCGAAAGCTTCGTCGTATGCATAAAGGCCTAAAAACCAATTCTGGACCTCGCTCCACCGTCGCCATCAAACGCGTGTTGAAGGTCGGCGCCCAGTACACCTGCGGAGTGTGTCGGAAGGTGTATGCGGACGAGGGCCAGGCGACGCGGTGCCTTGGCCAATGCCTTCATTCCCATCTCAATCCTTCGACGACGGTCAATGCTGAGGCCGGCGGCAAACGCTTCCGGTGCCATTTCTGCAAGCGAATTCACAATGAGCGCGGCGCGGCGGAGGCGTGCGCCGCGGCTTGTCGCAGCGCGGCGCAGGAGACCGTGGCGCGCGAAGCGAAACTCAAAAAGCCGCCGCCCTCGGTCAATCCCGCCGAGACGCCGGCAGCGCAGGCAGCCGCCAAGGCCCCCAAGGTCAAGCAGTTGGTGCGGCGGAATCAAGAACACAAATATTTGAGGGCCGGCCGCAAACTCGTTTGTCGGAAGTGCGGCAAAGAGCACGGCAACCTCGACGCCGTCATCGGCTGCTATGATGCCCACCCGGCGCATGTCAAACGAGTCGCGCCGCCAAAACCGGAACCCGTCGTCGCCGCTCCCCGACCCCAACCGGCCGCACCCGAGCCTGCCGCTCCCGCCGCCCCAGCGATGCCGAAAGTCGTGGCGCCAGGCGACGAACATAAATTCTCGCGCGACGGTGCCCGCTACCTGTGTCGCAACTGTAAGAAGAAGTACTTCACCCGAGACGAAGTGGGCAAATGCTTCGACTCGCACGCAGCCGCGTAGTTTGGCAAACGGGGCGCTACGTGGCTCGGTTTGCCGCCGCGGTGCGTCGACGCTCGTCGAGCCGTTTACCACGGTGACTTTGTCGCCTCAGG
>JAYWBY010000761.1:0-2777 GCA_043781115.1 Pseudomonadota bacterium | reverse complement strand
GCCGAACGCTAAAAGAACAAGGCGACCGCTTCCTCGCCAGCGGCGGCCAGCCGAGTAAGCAACAAGGCGCGCAGGGCCGGCAAAAGCGCTGACCCGTTCCGGGAGGTCGGCATGCGTGGGTCTGGCGTCGTCGCCTTTCAGGGCGTCGACGGAGCCTATAGTCAGAAGGCGGCGCGCGAGTTCTTCGGCGCCCAAGCTAAGACGCTGCCTTGCGCCGAGTTCGCCGACGTTTTCCGCGCGGTAAAAAGCGGCAAGGCGCGCTACGGCGTCTTGCCGATCGAGAACTCGCTGACCGGCAGCATTCATCAAAACTACGACTTGATCCTCGAGCATCCCGTCGAACTCGTCGGCGAGGTTAAGCTGCGCGTTTCGCATCATCTGCTGGTTCCGGTCGGCGCTACGCGCGGTGACTTGCGCGAAGTATTTTCTCACCCCCAAGCCTTGTCGCAATGCCAAAAGTTCCTAAAAACCCTGCCAAAGGCGCGACCGGTACCGTTCTTCGACACGGCTGGTTCGGCCCGCTTCGTGGCAGAATCGGGCCGGCTCGACGTCGCGGCCATCGCCAGCGCCGACGCCGGCAAACGCTACGGTTTGCGTTCGCTGAAGCAAGCGATCGAAGACAATCCGCACAATTACACCCGCTTCTGGGTCATCGCGCCGGCCAAACGCGGGCCGAAGCGCGCCTCATCGATCAAGATCGCTAAAGCTAAGCTCAAAACTTCCGTCGTCTTCGCATTGAAGAACCTTCCCGGGGCGCTGTATAAAAGCCTGAGTGTTTTCGCCGTGCGTGACATCGATTTGCTGAAGATCGAGTCGCGGCCGATTCCAGGGACTCCATGGCAATACGTCTTCTACCTGGATTTTGCCACGCCTCAGGACGCAAAAGTTGGCGCGCGCGCCGTTGAGCACTTGGAAGAACTGACGGCATTTACGCGTGTGCTCGGGACCTACGCCTCCGGGTAGCCGCCGACGAGGATGAAAATGACAGAGAAAGAGCAGCGCCAATTCGGACTTTGGCCGAGCCCGGTTTCGCCGAAGGCCATGGCGCAGAACCGGCGCCTGCTGGAAGTTCAGTGGGACGACGACGGCTCGACCCTCGTCTGGCTCGAAGGGCGTTCGGACCGGAACGTTTTGGTGACGGCGCGGGCCGACCGCAGCGACGCCGCGCGCGACTTGACGCAGGAAATGAACGTGCGAGGCAAGGTCGGTTATGGCGGCGGAGATTTCACCGTAGGCAAGGGCCATGCCTACTTCGCCGAGGCTTTTTCCGGGCGGATCTTTCGCCAAGCCTTGAGCGGTGGCACCGCGCGGCCGGTGACTCCGGCATTCGGCGAGGCGGCGTCGCCTCGGCTCTCGCCGGACGGCCGCTTCCTCGCCTACGTGCACCACGATTCCGAGCGCAACGACCGGATCGCCGTCACTGCGTCGGACGGTTCGCTCTGGCCCGCAATTTTTGCCGCGGGCCACGACTTCTACACTCAAATTCGCTGGAGCCCGGACGGCCGCCACTTCGCTTACGTGGCGTGGGACCATCCGAACATGCCGTGGGACGCCGCCAGCCTCTACTTGTCGGCCGTGAACTACGACAAGGACGGTTTGCCGAACCTTTGCCCCCCAAAGCGTGTAGCCGGCGGCGACGAAATCGCGATCTTTCAGCCGGAATTCAGCGGCGACGGTCGCTCGTTGGTCTTCGCTAGCGACGAAAGCGGCTTCTGGCAGCTGCACAGTTACGACTTGGCGAGCGGCGTCAACCGCCGCGTCACGACGACGCCCGACGCGGAGTTTGGTCAACCGAATTGGCAGCAAGAGCAACGCGCGTTCGCCTTGAGCGTCGACGGTAAATTCGCCTTCGCGGCCGTCAACAAGCGCGGCTTCAGCCGGCTCCACCGCGTCGACCTGGCCAGCGGTCAAGTCGAACTGCTCGACGCCTTGGCGGTCTATACGGACACCAACCAGGCGACGATGTCGAAGAACGGAACGCTGGCTTTTTTCGGGAGCGCGTCGACTATTCCGTCGCGTCTGCTGACCTTCGACGGCGGTTCCGGCGAAGCGCGCGTCGTCGCCCGTTCCTCCGCGGAAGCCCTCGAGCCGACCGACCTGTCGGAGCCCGCGGCGTTGACGTGGACGAGCGCTGGCGGCGAGGAGGCGCACGGCCTGTTTTACCCGCCGCAAAACCGGCGTTTTCAAGCGACCGGCAAACCACCCTTGGTCGTCATCGTACATGGCGGACCGACTAGTCAGGCGCGCGCCGGTTATTCGTCCCAAGCTCAGTTCTTTACCAGCCGGGGCTATGCCGTGTTGATGGTCAACCACCGGGGCAGCACCGGCTACGGCCGCAAATACATGCTGAAGTTGCGCGGGCGGTGGGGCGAGGTCGACGTGGAGGACAGCGTCTCCGGCGCGCGGCACCTCGAGTCGCAAGGGAAGATCGACGGCGGGCGCACGGTCATCATGGGCGGCAGCGCCGGTGGTTACACCGTGCTGCAAACGATGGTCGACGCGCCCGAGGCTTTCACGGCGGGAATCGTCCTCTACGGCATCGCCAACCAGTTCACGCTGGTTGCCGACACCCACAAGTTCGAGGAGCGTTATTCCGAGTCGCTGATTGGGTCACTTCCCGACGCGGCAAAGCTCTATAGGGAACGCTCGCCGCTTTTCCATTCTGAGAAAATCATTCGCCCCCTGGCGATTTTCCAAGGCGACAAGGATCAAGTCGTGCCGAAGGATCAGTCGGACGTCATGGTCGGCGCCTTGCAGCGCAACGGCACGCCGCACAT
>JAYWBY010000760.1:0-19896 GCA_043781115.1 Pseudomonadota bacterium | reverse complement strand
TCTTAGTCTTATGTTGGCCTCGGCCTACGCCCTCATCGCGACCCCTGGCCACGCCGAAGAAATGACCAAGGTCTCGAGCCAAGACCATCGCTTCAGCGCCGAAGTGAAGCCGCTGCCCTTCCTTGTCGCCGTCATCCCCGGGAGCTTCGGCCTCGGCGGTGAATTCGAAGCGAAGATGACGTCGCACGTCAGCGTCTTCGCCGACGCCTACTACATGCGCCTGCGCCTCACCGACAACATGGTGAAGGACCTCCAAAAAGATCAGGATCAACCTGACAGTATTCCGAAAGACACCACGACCGACGCGCTATCGATCGGCGCTCGCTACTACTCCGACGCTTACGACGACAGCTGGTACGCTGGCGCGAAGTTCGGCGGCGGCACGACCCACGTCAATTGGGCGTATGGCGACCAACGCCTCGAAGACAACAGCCTCTTCTACACTTCCCAGGTCGAAGCTGGTTACCGGTGGCTCTGGGATTCGGGATTCCTCATCCGCTTGGGCTTCGGCTTCGGCGCGACCAATACGCCTAAACGCGACATCGCCATGATCGACACGACGGCCACCGACGACAACGCCCGCAAGGACGTGGAAGACAAGGCACCTACGGACAAAACGGCTCTAGGCGCGACCTTCGACTTCGGCCTCGGCTACAGCTTCTAAGTCCCTTTGAAGGCGAAAAACGGGAAAGACCGCCTGCTCGGGCGGTCTTTTGTTTTTTTGGGGGCCAGTTGAGGATGGGTGGCGGGAAGTACGGGGGCTGTACTTATCAACGCGCCAACGGTCCGAAAAGGAGCTCACGCCAAATGATGAGTCGCCACTTTTCGTAACCCAAACTCATGAAAGCGGACGACGGCCTTCGTCTGGCCGAACTCCTGCACTAGCTGTTCGACGTTTCCCTTGCCGTAGGTCGGATGGCGCACGGCCTGGCCCACGGTTAGGATCTTCGCGGCTTGCGAGTCCTCGTAGTCGTAAGTGACCCCCGAAGCCTCGGACTCGTAGCGCACGTCCTGACTAGACGCGCGATAGGAGACCGCCGCGGCCTCGGCCACCGGCTCGAAGTGCTGGTTCGGGATCTCGGTGAGGAAGCGAGAGGGACGGTTAGCCCCCCAGGTGTTGTAGGTCCGGCGGCGGTAGGCGCCGACTAGCGACAACTTCTCCTTGGCCCTCGTCATCCCGACGTAAAAGAGGCGACGCTCCTCCTCGATTCCGGCGGCGTCGTCCATGCTGATGCGGTGGGGGAGGAGGCCTTCCTCCATGCCGACGATGTAGACGCGGGGATATTCGAGGCCCTTTGCCATATGCAGCGTCATCAACGAGATGCCGCCCTTGTTCTCGCTCTCTTCGCTCGAAAGCGTGACGGACTGCAGCCATTCCGCGATGGTCGAGTCCGGAAAGGCGCCGGCGAAGTCGGCCAAGGCGGCGCCCAACTCGTGAATATTCTCGATCTTGTCCACGGCTTGGTCGGGGAATTTCTTCTTCACGTACTCGACGTAACCGACGGCATTCAGCAGCGTCTCGAGCGCCTCGTCGACCGGCCCTTGCAGGATCGGCTGGCGAAGCGACGTCATCAAGTCGACGAAAACCTTAAGCTTCGCTCCGAGCTTGGGCGTATTCGTGGCGACCATGCTCTCGATGACCTTCATTACCGAAATGCCGCGGCGACCGGCCTCCGCCTCGATCGTCGCCTCCGCCTTCTGGCCGAGGCCGCGGGCTGGAGTGTTCAAGATTCGCATGACGCTGACGTCGTCCTGAGGGTTGACGAGCGCCCGGACGTACCCCATCAGGTCCTTGATCTCGGCGCGGTCGTAGAACCGCACGGTGCCGTAGATCTGGTACGGGAGGTTTTCTCTGCGCAGCGCGTCCTCGAGCTGGCGCGACTGGCTGTTGGTCCGGTAGAAGATCGCGATGTCGCGCCAAGCGAAGCGGTCTCGCTCGGCCTTCATCGTGTCGACGACCCACCAGGCTTCGATTTCATTGTCGGTCTCTAAGCGGTAGTTGATCAGGTCGCCGACGGGGTTCTCGGTAAACAGCCGCTTTTGGACGCGGTACTTGTTGTTTCCGATCATCGCGTTCGCCGCGTCGACGATGTTACCTAGCAACGGTAGTTCTGCTCCATCGTGACTTTTATCGCGTCGGGATAGACCTTGTCGAAGTCGATGATGTTCGATGGCACGGCGCCGCGCCAGCTATAGATCGACTGGTCGTCGTCGCCGACGACGAACAGGTTCTTGTGCTTCTCGGCCAGGCGCGAAATCAGCTCGAACTGCGTCCGGTTGGTGTCCTGATATTCGTCGACCAAAATGTAGCGATAACGGCCCTGAAGCAACTCACGCACCGTTTGGTTGCGGCGGAGAAGCAATAGTACGTTCATGATCAAATCGCTGAAGTCCATGGCGTTGCAGCCGGCCAGGTACTCTTGGTAGCGCTTGTAGACCTGCACGCCCGCGGGCGGCATCAGGTCGGCGTACTCGCGCGAGAGCCGCTCGTCCGACGGCAGGAGCGCCATCGTCTTCATTTTGTGGATCGCGGCTTTGTACTCTTGGGCGGTGATTTGGTCGTCTAACTTGACGTTGAGCTCGCTGAGCACCGTCTTCAAGGCTGTCAGGGAATCGCTGTCGTCATAAATGGTGAAGTCGGAGGTGAAACCAATCTCGGCGGCGAACTCTCGGAGCCACCGGGCGCACGCCGAGTGAAAGGTCGCGATTAAGCACCGCTTGCCGAGCGGAGTTAGGTCCTCGACCCGGGTCCGCATCTCTTGCGCGGCCTTGTTCGTGAACGTGACGGCCAAGATCTCCCAAGGATGCACGCCACGTTCGATCAGCCACGCGATGCGGTGGGTGATGATGCGGGTCTTGCCGCTGCCGGCGCCAGCGAAGACGACAAGCGGTCCGTCGACGTGACTGGCAGCCTTGCGTTGGACGTCGTTGAGCCCACGAAGGATGGTCTCGCCCCGGTTGACGGTCTTGGGCTTGCCGGAGTCACTGTCCAAATTCATTCAACCGTCACCGATTTGGCGAGATTTCGCGGCTGGTCCACGTCCGTGCCGCGCTTCACCGCTACATAGTAAGCGAGGAGTTGGAGGGGCACCACCGACAAGATCGCCTGGAGGCCCGGGTCGTCGATAGCTGGGCCATCTAAGAAGTCGTCGGAAAGGCGCATGAGCTTCTCGTCGCCCTTGGCTCCGATCGAGATGATCCGGCCTTGGCGCGCCCGCACTTCCTCGATATTCGACACCATTTTTTCGTAAAAGAGATCTTGGGGCGCCACCGCGACGACCGGCATGTGGCGGTCGATCAGGGCGATAGGACCGTGCTTCAGCTCGCCGCCGGCATATCCCTCGGCGTGAATGTAAGAAATCTCTTTCAGCTTCAGCGCGCCTTCCAGCGCGATGGCGAAGCTGGTACCACGGCCCATGAAGATGAAGTTCGTGGCTTCATAGTACTTCGCCGCGAGCTTCTCGACCGCCTCCTTGCAGTCGACCGCATGATCCATGAGAGCGGGAAAATTCCGCAAGTGGAGGAACGAAGGTTGCAGCGCCTTGGCCGACAAATGTCCGCGCTTCACGCCGAGGCCTAAGCCGAATAAATGATGCGCCAAGATCATCGAAGTAAAGGCCTTGGTCGACGCGACGCCGATCTCCGGACCGGCGTCCATGTGCAAGGTCACCTGGCACTCGCGCGGGATCGACGACATCTTGACGTTGCAGACCGCCATGACTTGGCAGCCGAACTCCTTGGCGTGTTTTATCGACGCGAGCGTGTCGGCCGTCTCGCCGGACTGGGACACAGCGATGACCAGCGTCTTTTTGCTGAGCCATGGCTTCCGGTATCGGAACTCGCTCGCCAGCTCGACATTGACCGGCAGACCGGCTACCGGTTCAATTAGGTACTTGCCGAGCAGCGCCGAATAATAGGCGGTGCCGCAGGCCACCATCGCGATGTTGTCGATGCGCGAGAGGTCCAAGCCCTCGAGGCCGAGTTCCTTGAAATTCAGGGTCTGGGTCTCGAGGTCGACCAAGCGCTTGATCATTCCCGACATGACGCGGGGTTGTTCGTGGATTTCCTTCAGCATGAAATGCTTGAAGCCCTGCTTCTCGACGCTGGCGCTAGAGATGTCGAGCTCGACGAAGTCGGTTGCCACGCGCTCGCCGCCGAAATTCCAAATTTCGACGCCCTTGGCGGTGATGCGCGCGACTTCGTGGTCCTTCAAGAAATGGGCGCGATTGGTGTGGGTGACCATCGCCATGGCGTCGCTGGCGAAGTAAGTCTCGCCACGACCGGCGCCGATCACGAGTGGGGATCCGAGTTTCACCGCATAGAGCGCTTCGGGCTCATCGCGCAGCAAGATGCCGAGCGAGAAGGCGCCGCGGAGTTTGGGGATCATGTTCATGATCGCCTCGCGCGCGTTCTTGGCGGTCTTCAACTCCTTGATCAAGAGTTGAAGCACGACCTCGGTGTCGGTCTGCGAACGGAAGGCGACTCCCTCAGCCATGAGCTGCTTCTTCAACTCTTCGTAGTTCTCGATGATGCCGTTGTGGACGACCGCGACGTTGTCGTGAACGTGCGGGTGGGCATTGACGGTGTTCGGCACGCCGTGAGTAGCCCAGCGCGTGTGGCCGATGCCGCGCGTGGCGTTGGCCGGTAGCTCGGCGAGCCGGGGCTTCAGTTGCGCCAGTTTGCCCTCCGACTTGACGATGCCAATTTCGCCGCCGTCGAGGACCGCGATGCCGGCCGAGTCGTAGCCTCTGTATTCAAGCCGGGACAGACCGTTGTAAAGAATGTCGATGCATTTTTGCTGACCGATGTAGCCGACGATGCCGCACATCTCATGGTCCTCCCGTGAAGTTCAGTAGCCGCTGCGCACGGAAAGCGGCGGAACCCGCTCTTGTGCCTGAATGGTGACTTTGTCTAGCACCGAGCCGTGGCCGATCACGGCGCCGGCACCAATGCGGGTCTTTCCGAGGAGCCGGCAGCCAGAGCCGACGACCGCGTCGGCTCCGATCTCGACGTCGCCTTCGACGTAAACGGTTTCCGGCAGGTGGAAGGTGACGCCCTTGGCCATCAGCTCGCGAATCTTGCGGCGAATGATCCAGCATTCGACGTCCGCCAGTTGGGCGCGGTCGTTGATGCCGGCGAAGTCTCTAGCTTCCCTTGCCACGTGAATGAAGGGTTTTAAGCCTCGTTCTCTGGCGTAGCGTACGACGTCCGTTAAGTAATATTCCTTCTGCACGTTGTCAGGTTTAAGACTGTGCATCAGCGAGAAAAGCAGGTCTTTCTCGACGAAGATGTACCCGGTGTTGCAAACGTCGATAAGCTTCGTCTCCGCATCGGCGTCGCGTTCCTCCACGATCGCCAGAAGCTCCGTGCCGCGGCTGACCATCCGCCCGTAGCCCTTGGGTTCGGTTACGCGCATGCCGAGCACGCCCAACGGTGCGCCGCTCGCACGCACCGCGGCGAGGAAACCGCGAATCTCCTCGGCGCTGATGGCCGGCGTATCGGCGGTGGCGACGAGCGCCATCTCACAGTCGATCGGCGCGCCGGAAACGGCGCGCCCCGCGGCGAACGGCGCGGGCTTCACGCCGGCGAATGACCACGCGGCGGCGGCGACGGCGTCTCCGGTTCCCAATCGGTTTTGTTGGACGGCGACATTTACCTCGGGGTGCGCCGCGAGGAAGCCCTCGAAACCCGTCCGGTCTTCGCCGAGCACCAGACAGCACTTGTCGACGCCCGCCGCGCCGAGGACGCCGAGGACCCATTCGACCATCGTCTTGCCGGCGACGGGATGAAGCACTTTCGGCAGAGCGCTGTACATTCGCGTGCCCTTGCCGGCGGCCAAGATGATGGCGGCGTTCGCCATTTTTTTATTGGTATTGAGCATTTCCGTCCTGAAACCGGGATGCCGATCATTACCATAAGTACATTACGCCAAGCGAGCGGCTTAACTTATTGAACTTTAAGATTATTTGGCAGCTCCCACTGCCTCACTGTCTCGTCAAGTGAGACCGCCACCAAATGCGAACCATCCGCCGCGAGCTGCAGCGCCGTGACGGGACCGCGCGGACCGACGAAATGCTCTAGCTGGTGGCCCGTCGCCACATCGAAAATGCGAATGCTGAAATCGTCCTTGGCCGGATCAGGGTCGAGCCCCTGAGCGCCGCCGCTGCTGATGACGTAGCCATCGCCGCCGGCGAACAAGACTCGCGACACCAATCCTTGGTGGCCGGCCAAGTGGTGTAGCTCCTTGCCGGTGGTGACCGACCAGATGCGCACCAACTTGTCGGCGCCGCCGGTGACGATTTTGCGGCCGTCCGCGGAATAAGCCACCGCCGTCACCCAACCGGAAGCGCCGACTAGGCGCCACGTCGTCTTGCCCGTCTTCAAATTCCAAATGATCGCGATCTTGTCGTCGCCGCCGGAGACGAGCGACTGACCGTCGGGCGAGAACGCCAAAGCGTTTACCGTCTTTTTGTGGCCGTCGAACGTCTTCAACACGTGGCCGGACTTCAGATCCCAAAGCCGCACTTGGCCGTCGTGGCTCCCCGTCGCGGCACGCGCGCCGTCGGCGCTGAATGCCAAGGCCGTCGCGTAGCGGACGTGGCCCGCGAGTTGCTTCAATTCTTTGCCGGATTTCAGATCCCAAAAGCGGATCGTTCGATCATGGGAGCCGGAGAGCGCTCTCTGACCGTCGGGACTGATAGCAACTGCAGACACGGCCTGCGTGTGACCCGTCAGCCGCACCCTCTCTTTGCCGGTGTCGAGATCCCAAACGCGCACCGTCAGGTCGGCGCTGCCAGTAATCACGAAGCGACCGTCGAGTGACAGCGCGGCCGACGTCACGGCGTCCCAATGTCCGGTCAGGTGCCTGATACTTCCGTCGTCGACGGGCGGCGGCGGCGCCGGTTCGGTCATAGTCGCGGGCGGTGGAGTCTCAACGTGGGGTGCGAGCGTCGGGCTCTCCGCCGGCTCTTCGGTGACGCAACCGGAAAGGCTGCAAGCCACCAGCAACAGACCACAATGAATGAGGGCGAGGGGTCGATTCATGCCTCCAGCTTCACACAAATCCGGCCGCCTGTCAGGTGGGTCAAGGGTGCCTCAGGTCAGACCTTTTTTGTGGTCCAAACGCCACACTACGGCTACAGTGAGAGCGTTTCACCGGTGGCCGTTTTTGCCACTCCGAAGGGTTGCCGACGTGGGTTTATTCGACAAGTACAAGGATTTCCGCAAAGGTCGCGACGACAAGAAGATCGCTCGTTGCATTGCGGTAATCAAGAATCCCAAAGCCATCAAAGAAGACCGCTCCGCGGCCATCGAATATTTCAAGGACCTGGGCGACGCTTCGGCGGCGGTACCCGCCCTGCTCCAGCGGTTCGAATACAGCCTCGAACATGGCATAAATGACACGCGGGAGAAGGAATCCTGCATGGAAGGCATCCTCGGCTACAAAGGCGACGCCCTGCCGCATGTTCGCGAGCATTTGCTGGTCACCAGCCGGATCGCCTGGCCGATCAAAGTCCTGAAGGCGTTGGGAGAAGAATCGCAAGTCATCGACATCTTGAAGTCGGCCTTGGATTTCGGCGACATTTCGTTCGACCAAGCCAAGGTCGACAAAAATTACGACATCCTTTGCTACATGGTCGAGTATAAACTCCCGCACTTCGTCGAGAAACTGTCGCACTTTCTCCAAGATCCCGACGAGCGTGTACGCTTCGCTGTCACAGAAGTGCTCATCGAGCAAGACGACGCGGAAGTTCCCGGTTACCTCGAGCGCTTTCTCGGCGACGAGAGCCCGGACAACACCCGCATCAGGAAATCGGTCGTCGAGGCCTTCCTGAAGCGCGGCTGGAAGCTGAAGGACCCGGGCAAATTCCCCACCGGCCAGGTCGTCGGTCCGCTCTTCGTCGACGCGCAAGGCAAGCTCGAAATCCGCCGATGAACGCCGATTCGCCGGTCGACCCCAGCAGACTGTGCCAAATCGAAATCCAAGTCCGCGACGTGAAGCAAGCGCTGGCGTTCTACGAAGCCGCATTCGGTTGGAAAGCGGCGCCAGCGGAACTCCACGAGTACGTCGTCCTCGAAGTTCCGTCCCACTGCGCGTTCGGCGTCAGCCTTGTGCCGAACAAGTCGACTGTCGTAGCGCCGAGCAACAACAATTTGGTCCTCTATTTCGCCGTCGACGAACCCGAGAAGGTCGTCGCCCGCGTCGAAGCCAACGGTGGCAAAAAGTGCTTCGGTCCCATGCCGCTCCTCGGCTATGGATCGATTTTCCAGGTCGAGGACCCGGAAGGCACCCGCTTCGGATTCTACGCAAAGAAGGCGCTGGCGCGCTAAGTTGCGAGGCCGCGCTTCGCCAGCTGGCGGTCTTGCACGCCGGCAAAAGTCAACAGCGCCGTGAGCGCGCCGAGCAGCGCGCAAAACATGTCCCATTGCGTGTCCCAAACGTCGCCTTGCGAGCCGAGGAAGGCGTCCGCGGCTTCCCCCGTCGACGCCGCGACCCACCACTCGATGAACTCGTAGCAGGCGCTGATTGCTAAGCACATCGAAGCGACGAGAGTGAAGAGCCACTTGCCACGCTTGAGCGGCGAGGTCCTGAGCAGCACCTCGCGGATCACCAACGCCGGGACGAAGCCCTGCATAAAATGACCGACCCGGTCGTAGTGATTGCGCGCCAGGTGCGCGGCCTCTTTCAACCAATTGAAGAGCGGAACTTCCGCGTATGTATACCGGCCGCCAACCATCAGAACCATGGCGTGCAGCGCAATGAATATGTAACAGAGGTTAGTGAAACGAAAGCGCGGCGCCGTGATGAGCAGGATCGGCAGCACGATCAAGAACGGGGCGACTTCAAGGAACCAAGTGAAGCCGTCGCTTGGCCCGGTGAAGGACCAGGCCAATACGACGAAGTCCAAAGCCAGGAGCGACAAGGGGAAGCGCCAAGTGTGCCAGAGGCTTTGCTTCACGGTCTAGAGCCCGATCTCGTACTTGGATTCGAGGGCTCGTTCGGCCAAATGGTCGCGCACCGTTATGCGCACGGCCACGAATTTTCCGGGCCCCGGAGCGACGAAACGCAGCTCCTTGGCGCTGAGAATTCTCGCTTTGTAAGTCAGTTCGGCGACGATCGTCTTGGCTTCGCCGTCGTCTCCGACGAAGTCGGCTTCGCCTTGGACTTTACCGCGTAATACTTCGTCGCTCAGGTTGCGGATGGCGAAGTTCGCCACGAGTTTCGAGCCGCTGCGCGCGAAGTGAAACCCCTCGAGGGCGGCCGCCAAAGGCAGTGGTTCCGCGACCGGGGGCCAGGCATCAAGCATCGCTGCGGCTTTCGCCGATGGCGCGACTGTCATCGGTGCCGCAGGTTCTGCGGCTCGAGTCGGCGAAGCCTCGGCGACAGCAGCCGTCTCGCCTACAGGTGGCGACACCGCCAACGCGACTTGTTCGGGAGGAGGAGCGATCGGCTCGGCCTTCGCTACTTCGGCCTTCGCTACTTCGGCCTTCACCGGCTCGAGGGGCGTGGCGTCGAGCGCCACTTCCGGCGTCATTAGGCCTTGCGGTTCGACGGCCGCAACTTTGGTCGGCTCGTCGTCGTTGATCATGACGGTCGCCATATAGATCACGCTCGCTACGGTCCACACAACCGCGCCAGCGACGACCGTCAGCAGGACGTTGACCCTCGCGAGGGGTAGGACCGCCGTTCGTTGCTGACCAGCGGACACGCCGTAGGTCAGGATCAGATGCTTCTTTTTAGGCATGCTCCATTCTAGCACGCCGCAGCGAAGCCATGGTAGACTGCCAAGAGACCAATTTTCCTTGTAATTTCAGTCGCGAGGCGAGCAATGTTCGGGTTCTTGGACCGCCGGAAGCTCCGGCTGGAGAAGCTCACCCTTCTCGTCAACGACTCCTCCGATCGGGCTCTGACCGCGGCGCTATTGCGCTGCGGCCCAGAAGAAGTCGCCTTCGCTTTGAGCACGTTGTCTCTCGAACGCGCCAACGGTGTTCTCGCTATTTTTCCGCCGGATCAATTGAAAGCCGCCTTGGTCATCAGCAAGGCCGGCGCAGGTCCTTCCGACAAGATGATCAGCCGCTTCGCCGAAGAACTCACCCAAGAGCGCGCTTACGGGTCGGTCAACGACTCCGACGTCGCGGAAGTGCCAATCGCGGCTCCAGCTCCGCAGCCTGGATCCGGTTTGAAGACCCCGATCAGCATCAAAGCGCTCGACTTCGCTGGCCGCGTTTTTGGCACGCACTCGCTCGACACCGAAGCCGAGCCTTCCGAAGGCCGAGACAAGGCCTCCGGCGTCAATGCTTGATCAGCTCCGCTAGCTGGAACGTCTGCGTCGTAGCGCAGTAGTGGCAACGCATTTCAAGCCGACCGATGTCGCGCTCGATGTCCTTTAGCTCTTTCTCTCCGAGCACCGAGAAGGCATGCGCCATCTTTTCTCTAGAGCAGGAGCATTGGAAAGCCAATGGTCGCGTCTGCAAGAGGCCAAAGCCCTCTTTGCCTCCCTGGAGGAATTCGACGATCTGGTCGAGCGTCTCGCCACGGGCCAGGCGTTCCGTGAGGTGGAGGTCGGACTTCATTTTTTGCTCGAGGTCGATCAAGACCTGTTCCGCTAAGTCGGTGCCGGCGAGCTTTTGTACAAGGATACCGCCCGCCGAAATGACCTCTCCCTTGGTCGACAACTTCACGCCGGCGGCAACCGCCGAGGGTATTTGTTCGGATTCCGTCAGATACTTCGCGACGTCGGCGGCGATCTCGCCGTTGTAGAGCGCGATGATGGCTTGGTAAGGCATGCTGTCGACGACCGGAGAACCCCTAGTGACCGTAAGGTTGCCGGCGCCACCGAGCGCCTCGCCAACTGACAAAGGTACCGGCTCGCCCTCGGCGAGCGTCGCGACGAGCGTCGAGGGCGAGGCATAACCGCGGCAGTGGCCGTCGCCGTTGCATTCGCCGATGACACGGTGAAGCGGGCCGTTCTCGCCGGAGAACGAACAATGGACGTACTCCCTGCCCTTCTTCAACGTCGAGGCGAGCAGCGCCGACGTGCTGATCGCGCGGCCGACGGCGATCGTCGTCAAGGGATCGAGGCCGTGCCGGCGCTGGGCTTCCCTGGTCGTCTCCGACGTCAGGGCGATGGCGCAGCGCGCTTTGTAATTGTGCAGATGGTAGTGGGCCAATATATCGCCCATGATTTGTCCTCCATGCCTCTTGGGGGCTAGCCGAGCAGGTGCCGCGGGATATCTGGATGCAAACGCGACAGCAGTTCGTAATGAATCGTCTTCGACCAACCAGCGAGATCGTGAGCTGAGACGTGGTCACTGCCGTCTTCGCCTATCAGTGTGACCGACTCGCCGACCTCGACGGAGGCGAGATGGGACACGTCGACCATCATCATGTTCATGCAAATCCGGCCGACCAGCGGGCAACGTTTGCCTTGAATTAGCACGTAACTCGCGTTCTCCCCCGCGATCCGGGGATAGCCTTCATAGTAGCCGACCGGCAAAACCGCAATGCGCATGTCGCGGATCGCCCGGAAGGTGCAGCCGTAACCCACGTATTGTCCAGACCGCACCGGCTTGACGGTCGTCACTTCGGTACGCCAGCTGAGCACCGGCTTCAACTCAAGCATCTTGGCGTTAAGTTGGAGATAAGACACCTTGGTCAACGGCGACGGCCAAACCCCGTAAAGCGAGATCCCGATCCGAGTCAGGTCGAAGCGGCTGGCATCCAAGATCAACGCCGGGGCGCTCGCCGCGGAGTGAGCCATGAGCGAAAACCCGGCGTCCGCGAAGACCTTTCGCGCTTTGGCGAAGGCGGCGAGTTGGTGATCGGCGTACTCGTGGTCGGTTACGTCTTCGACGTTGGCGAAGTGCGTGCCAATGCCGACTACCTTATCCTTAAATGCTTTCAGCTCATCGGCGACGGCTTGAGCTTCGTCCGGAAGGAAACCCTGGCGAGACAGACCGGTGTCGATCTTGACGTGTACCCTGCCGCGCTTGGCCGCCGAGGTCCAAGCGTTGACTACGGTAAAATTACCGAGGATCAGCTCGGCGTCGAGCAAGGCGGCGGCCTCGATGTCGCGGACGACGGCTGGGCCGACCACCAAGATCCGGCCTTTAAATCCGAAAGAGCGAAGGGCGCTGGCTTCCGTCACGTAGTTGATGCTGAGCCACGGTGGCTTCTCGCTGATCAGCGCGTCGTAGACTTGCTTGAGCCCGTGGCCGTAAGCATTGGCCTTCAAGACCGGCGCTACGTGCCTGTCACCAGCGATCCGGACGAACTGGCGGTAGTTGTGGCGGACGGCTTCGGCGTTGATGTCGATTCGAGAGAGCATCGATTCCCGTCGGTCACCGACTGGGCGCGCCCTTGAGTCTCAAAGGACGGAGCTGGCCCGCCTTGACCCGGTTGGCGACAAAAGGCTGAGCCAACGATACCTCGCCAGAGTCGTTTTTGCACTGGGAACTACCCAGGGCGTTGCCGTCGTCATGCGTGAGAACGCCGACCGTCAGTATGCCATTGCCGTCTCTCGTGAAAACGGCGCTGGCCTCTTTGGCGCAGGAAACGCGGCCCTCGATGACCCAAGGTTGACGCGAAGCCTTGCGGATTTTGGTCGGAGGAGCGAGCGACAAGTCCGCCAAGCCCGTCGGCATCGCTTCGACGGAAAAGCCTTTGGGCAACGTCAAGTCGCGCTCGACGAGTTCCGTCATGCCAGGATCGTTGTCCTTGCGCGCCGCGGCGCAGGGAAAGTTGTAATACTCGGCGACCAGCACGCCGACTTTCTGCGTCATGCCGCGAGAATTGGCGCGCGGTTTGCCGAGGACGATGCCGACGGGCGCTTCGTTGCAGCGGCGCTCGTAGGAAACCGAAAGGCCGCCTTGGTTAGGCAACAGATGAATGCCGCCGGCGGCGACTGGCGCAAGCTTTAGACGGAAAGCCCGGCTGAGCGATTTGGGCTTGTCCTTCAGCGCCGTCACTTTGAACGGAGCGGCAGTGTCGAGGGTGGTGATGGCGCGCGTCTTCTGGCCGATTTCGCAGCCGTCCATCGACGGCATGCCGCTCGGCGTTTCGACGAAGGCGAGTTCAAGGCGCGCTTTGCCGACCTTGCGAATCAGCGTGCCGGCGTCGTGGCCGCAGCGCGGTTCGTAAACGGCGGAAAGGGTGGGCGCGCCGCCGCTGGTCGCGACCATGCGCAGGTCGTTGATCCGGGCGACGAGCAGGCGGCTATTGCCGCCGTCGACGTTCATGGGCTCTATGGTTTTGAACTTCGTGACAGCGAGGTAATCGACGACGACCTCGACCGGGTCTGGGAGAGACGTACAGACGATCGAA
The DNA here is from genome assembly GCA_043781115.1 of Pseudomonadota bacterium. Classification (GTDB taxonomy): domain Bacteria; phylum Bdellovibrionota_B; class Oligoflexia; order Oligoflexales; family CAIYRB01; genus CAIYRB01. Next base: position 6,572 of record JAYWBY010000760.1, on the reverse strand, counting down.
TCCTGGGCGACGGCCGCGGCAACCCGGAGGTGGCCCCGTTTGTCGGCCGAGGCGACTAGGCCATAGAACTCACCGCCGCAGGGCAGCTCGACCGAGAGTTTGACCGCTTGACCGACATAACCAACGAGTTCGACAGGATGAATCTGCAGCTTCGGCAAGGCCATGGCGGGGGCGGCGGAGACGCCGGCGAAAAGTAGCGCGCAGACGCGCGTCCAATTCATCAAAGCCATTGATTCAACTCTTTTTATTATATTACCAGTTCGTTGGAGTTTATAAAGTATTCTATCAATTATGTCAATGTTTTTATAAAGTCATAGAATAAAGGTTAGTCCCTTTCCCTGCTTGCCGACGAGGCAGTGGCTTGCTATGTTGCCGCGGCTAGAGAAGCAGACGAATAGGGGATACTTACAGTGAAGCGCACATTTCAACCGCACAACAAACGCCGCCTTCGCACCCACGGATTCCGCGCGCGCATGGCGACCCCCGGTGGCCGCAACGTCATCAAGCTCCGCCGCGCCAAAGGTCGCAAACGCCTCGCGCCCACCGCGTACGCAAAATAAGTCCGTAGACCTCCGGTCAGCGGTGCACGCCTATCCGAAATCCGTCCGGCTGAGAAAAAGCACGGAGTTCCGAATGGCCCTCGACAAGGGGGCCAAAACGGTTTGCGCCAAGATCGTGCTGTTCGCCAAACCTCGCGCCGACGATACGCTGGCCGTGAAGTTTGGCGTCGTCGCGTCGCGCAAGGTCGGCGGCGCCGTCGTCCGCAACCGCGTCAAGCGCCGGCTTCGCGAAGCCTTCCGCCACATCCGGACCGATCTTGAAGCGATGGAAGCTTTGCGCGGCGTCGACTTGGTCGTCGTCGCACGCCCGTCGGCCGCCGACACGCCGGCGCGCGAGATGGCCGGCGCCATCCGAAGTTGCGTGCAGAAGCTCACGAAGCAACTAGAAGCCGGCACCGCATGAAAGCACTTCTCACCGCTTTGCTCGAACTTTACCAGGCAACGCTGTCGAAACTTCTCGGACCGCGTTGCCGTTTTTATCCCAGCTGTTCTCAGTTCGCCAAAGAGTGTATCGATCTTTACCCGTTGACCGCTGCGGCGCCCAAAATCGCCAGGCGACTTCTAAGCTGCCATCCCTTACACCCCGGGGGAGTTGACCTGCCGTGAAAATGGACTACCGCTCAATTGCCGCGATCGCTCTTTGCGTGCTCTTCTATTTGGGTTACACGCACTACCTGAACACCAAGTATCCGAAGCCGGTTTCGACCGGCGCCGAAACGAGTAGCACCCCGGGAAGCAACGCCACGACGACCGCGACGACGACGTCGGCCACGCCCGCTACTTCCGCCGCACCGGGCACGCCGGCCGCGCCAGAAGTCAAACCGCTCAGCAAAGACGACCTGACGCTAGAGACCGACATGGTCGTCTACCACTTCGAGCAGAACATCGGCGGCCTCTCGAGCGTGACGCTGAAGAAGTACACGGCCAACAAGGTCGAAAAGACGGACCCCGATACCCCGATGGAACTCCTCGATGGCCCGCTCGCCGTCCAAGGCGTGACCGACGTCGAAACGACGTCCTTGCCCTTGGCCATGGGCTTCCGTGGTGAGCGCGTCGGCCGCACGATTCGGTTTACCCGCGACGCCAATGATCTCCGCATCGCGCAAGAATACACGGTTCCCGAACAAGGTTACGGCTCGACCGTGAAGGTGACGTTCACCAATACCAGCGCCAAGGCCATCGACCTGACGGCAGGCATCCTCGCCCGCGAAACGATCCGCCCGAAAGTGAAGTCCCACATCTTGGGCATCATTCCCGGCACCGTCATCCAGCGCGACCAAGCAATTTACAACGCCGACGGTTCGACCGAGTGGAAAGAGCTCGAGAAGTTCTGCAAGGACGACGAGAGCGCCAAAGCCAACGGCGTGCCTATCAAGTTCTTCGGCATCGACCGCCACTACTTTTTGAGCATCCTAGAACCGAAGGCGAAGACGGGTAACCTCCGTATTAGCCACGCGCCGAACAACGACGCCGGCTGCCCGGTGACGATTATTAGCTACGATAAGCAAGGACTTCTGCAGCCCGGCGAGACCACAGCCCTCGACTACTCCGCTTACTTCGGTCCCAAAGACCTGCAGACGATGAAAGACCACAACGCCGACCTCGAGAGCGCCATGCACCTCGGCACGTTCGGCTTCATCGGTCGGCCCCTGCTTCTCGTCATTCAGGGCTTCGAGAAGGTCGTCGGCAACTTCGGCGTGGCGATCATCCTCCTGACTCTCTGCTTGAAGCTGCTCTTCTACCCCCTCGTCCGCGCCTCCTCGACCTCGATGCACCGGATGAAAAAACTCAACCCTGAAATGCAGGCGATTCGCGACAAGTTCAAGGAGGACAAGCCGCGCCAGCAACAAGAGATCATGAAATTCATGGTCGCGAACAAGATCAACCCGATGAAAGGGTGCTTGCCGATTCTGCCCCAAATTCCGGTGTTCTTCGCCTTCTACCAGGTCCTTCAGACCTCCATCCAACTGCGTCACGCGCCGTTCTACGGCTGGATCCAAGACCTCTCCGCCATGGACCCATTCTTCGTGACCCCGCTCCTGATGGGGGTCGCCATGTTCGTGCAACAAAAGTTGACCCCGACTACTGGAATGGATAAAACTCAGGAGAAAATATTGATGTTTATGCCGGTGATGTTCACAGTCATGATGCTGACGCTCCCCGCCGGTTTAACCCTCTATATGTTGACTAACACCTGTACAGGCATCGCCCAGCAAAAGTGGCTTTATAGAAGGCTCGACAAACTAGGCGCCAAATAAACAGACCGCACCGCACCCGTTGAAAAGGAGACATGGATGAGCAGCAACAATCCCGGATCATCCGCCCGTGGAACCGCCCCCATCACGATCGAAGCAAAATCCCTCGAGCAAGCCTTGGTGAAAGCCGCTGGCACCCTCGGTTTGGCTCAAGACGAGATGGACTACCAAGTGTTGAAGGAAGAGACCTCCAAAGGCCTCTTCTCGTTCTTTAAGAACCCTTCCGTCGAAATCAAAGCCTGGCCGAAGCGCCGCGGCGGCGGCAACGCCCCCCAAGCCGAAACGAACCATGGCAACCGTCCGGCCCAAAGTCGCGGCCGCAGTCGCCCGCCCCGCGAGCGGGACCATGAGGAAGACGACCAATCGTCGGCCATCAAAGCCGAGCCGCTCGCCCCGGAAAAAGTCGAAGCCCTCAAACTCGAGCTGTCTGATTTTTGCGCAGGCATCGTCAGCTACATCGCCGGCGAGCCGGTTTCCGTGTCGGCTTCGGTCGACGACGGCCGACTGATCTTGAACATCGACAGCGAGTACGTCGCCCAACAGATCGCCAAGAACAGCAAGCTCGCCGAAGCGATGGAGCACATTCTCCGCAAGAAGCCCCGCCACCTCCGCCAAGAGCTGCCGTTCCGCATCTTCGTCGACGTCAACGGCCTTCGCCGCAAACGCGAAGAAGATCTGATCCAGATGGCCCACGACCTCTCGGCCCAAGTTCACGAGAACAAGCGTCCCATCGTGCTGAACTACAAGAGTTCCTACGACCGCAAGATCATCCACATGGCCCTCGACAAGGACGACCGCGTCTACACCAAGTCGATCGGCTCCGGTCCGAACCGCAAGCTGATGATCCTGCCGAACAAGGACGGCGCCCAGCAGCTTGCTCCGCTCGTCATCGACGGCGAGTAAGAAATGCACGGCGAGCCGATCGTGGCGCTGGCTAGCGGCCAAGGCGCCGCGGCCGTCGCCATGCTCCGAATCTCCGGCGCCGGTTGTCACGCGCTCTTAAGCAAGGTGCTGAAGGGCCTCGACCAACCCTCATGGCGCCCGCGCGAGCTGAAGTTCGCCCGGCTTCGCCATCCGACGACCCGCGAGGTCCTGGACGAGGTGATGGCTGTGCGCTTCGTCGCGCCCCACTCTTATACCGGCGAGGACTCAGCCGAGGTCCACTGCCACGGGGGGCCTTACGTCGTTCAAGCGATTTTGACGGCACTCTACGGAGTCGGGTTTCGCGCGGCGGAGCCCGGGGAATTCACCCGCCGGGCGTTTCTCGGCGGCAAACTCGATCTGACTGCCGCTGAAGGTATAAAAGAACTCGCCGCGGCGGCCTCGCACCAGCAATGGCTCGCGGCCCGCCACCTCACCGAAGGACGCCTCAAAGACGCGATTGAAGCGCTGCGAGCGAAACTGATCGAAGCCTTGGCTTACCTCGAAGCCCAAATCGATTTCCCCGATGAGGGCGACACGGCAGCCCTAAATCTAAAACACGTAACGCCCCGGGTCGCCGACGCCGACGCAAAAATCAAAGCCCTTGAGGACAGCTATGCGCACGGCCGCGTCGCCAGCCGGGGCCTAATGGTCGCGCTCTGCGGGGAACCTAACGCCGGCAAATCAACTCTGATGAACGAGCTCCTTGGCCGAGAGCGAGCAATCGTCACGGACGTCGCCGGAACGACGCGCGATTACCTCGAAGAAGAATGCTTGGTCCACGGTCGGCTCCTACGACTCGTCGACATGGCTGGGCTCCGCGACGAAGCGGACCCCGTCGAACGTATCGGCATCGCCACGGCTCGTCGCTTGGCTAGCGAAGCGGATCTCGTCCTTTTTCTCCTCCCCGCCGACGCGGCGCCCAAAGGCTTCGCGCAAATCGACCGTTGGACGAAAGAGTTGGCGCCTAAAGACCACATTAAAATTATAACCAAGGCCGATCTCGGCAAACCCACGGCCGCCGCGGCTTGGACGTCGATCTCTTGCAAGCAGGGCACGGGAATCGGCGAACTTCGTAAGCTTCTAGCCGACAAAGTCGACGCCCACGTCGGCGACCTCGGCAAGGAAGCCGCTTACGTAACCTCGGCGCGGCAGATGGCGGCACTCGGCGCGTCGCGGCAGGCGCTGGGGCGGTTTCGAGACGCCTTGGGCCGGGGCGAGTTCGAAGAATGTCTGGCCTTCGAGCTGCAGCAGGCCCTGAAAGACCTGAAAAGCATTATCGGCGACGTCGGCACGGAGGACATATTAGACAAAATCTTCGGCGAATTCTGCGTCGGCAAATAGCCGACGTCATTGAATCGCGAAGACCCGGTCGCTGACGTCTGAATCAGTGGCGCCGTGGCTGTCGGTGGCGGTAACCCGCATGCGGTATGACAATCCAGGTGTCTGCGTGGAGGGGACGACCCAGTCATAGGTAGTCCCCGAAAGATTGTCGGCCAAGCTGCTCCACGTGGAACCGGCGTCGGCACTAAGCTCCAGCCTGTATGTAAGCGTATCGCCGTTGGCGTCGGTGCCGGTAAATCGCACGGTTTCCGTCGTGCCGGGCTGTATCGAGCCTCCGCTCGGGCTGACCAGCGTGACCACCGGCGAGTTGTTCGTCGCTTCTTGCGGGTGGTCGATGACGATGGAGCCCGGGGCAGTCGCGGTGATCGTGCCGTTGAAGCTGTGCAGTTCACCGAAGAAATAATAGGTGCCCGAAGGCAAGGACGTCGTCTGCCAAGCAATTGTGTGGTTGGACACGGCGATGTCTTGGACGATGGACCCGCCCTTGGCGGCGGTCGCCTCTGACATGTAATGAAGGGTCCAAGTGTCGCCGAGAACGACGGCGCCGAAGGCGACGTTGAACGTATAGCTATCGTCGACCTTCTCGTTGGCGGTGGCCGGGTTGTCGAGCCGGATCGTCGGCACGCGGGTGGGATTTTGAGTAAGGAATGGGTTGGTGTCAGGACTGGTGCCGCAGCTGACCAGGAGCCCGCAAAGAAGGGGCGTCGCTAGGAACAACTTTTGCGCGCATTTCATAGGATGACTCCGAAACTGCTTAGTCAAACGGGGTGAAAGCCATGGAGTGCGGGTCGCCAGGCAAGGTCGTCGTGATCGTGCGGATGTTGGAGACTCGCGAGAATTTCACGACTTTAAGGGCCGGAACACCTTCGGCCACGTAAAGGACCGTGCCGTCTTCCCACGCCAATGACTGGGGATTAATCAGCTTGTCGAGATAGGTAGAAGACGCGCCGGACGAGTCGACTTTGACCGCCATGCCGTCGGCCAGGCCGGCGTTGCCGACGAGGTAGAAAAGGTTTCCGACCAGACCCGGACCGGCAAACAGCGGGTTGACGACGCCAGACGCGATCGACTGCTTGGTGCCATCGGGAATGACCTTTGAGACCGTCCCGACGAGCGGCTCGGCGACGTAGAGGTTGTCGTTTTCGTCCGTCGAGAGCGATCGCGGACCGACCAAGTCCGAAGAAACGGGGACGAGCGTCCCGTCGGCATGCACGAGTGAAATCCGATTGGCGCCAGATTCCGAAACGTAGAGTCGGCCGGCCAAATCGATGGCCAGGCCTTGAGGGTCGGAGAGTCCTGTCGCGATCTCTTCCGGCGGCTTGTCTTCGCCGAGGTAGCGCATGACCCGGCCCGTCGTCGAAGTGGCGCGATCGGTGTAGTACACGGTACCCGAGCGGTCGACGGCAACGGCGGCCGGGAAGTCGAGGCCCTTGAGCAGAGGCTCCAACACCGAACTCGCGTCCTGCTCGCTCGGAGCGTTTACTTTGAATAG
>JAYWBY010000759.1:0-7807 GCA_043781115.1 Pseudomonadota bacterium | reverse complement strand
GCGCCGATGGGCTCGTCGTGCCGAGGCCGAGGTTACCTGCGCCGTCGATCGTGGCGACCGTCGTGCCGACGCCACTCACAAAATTGAAGCCGTTCGGTTCGAAGTTGTGAAGCAGCGTTACACCGGCATTTTGACCAATGGCATTGAGGGGAATCGCGCCGGTCGCATCCGTGATGCTGAAACCCCCAGCAGTGTAAGGGATCCCTATCGTCCCGTTCACTTGTAGCTTTTGACCGGGAGTCGTCGTGCCAATGCCGACTTTGCCGGATGAATCGATCAGAAAGCGCGAAGTCGTGGCGCTGCTGGCTTGGCTTCGGATTTCGAATTTGCCCGAAGGGGCCGACGGATAGTCGCCGTAGTCGACGAGGACCGAGGCGCCGTTCGGATGCCCGTACGCATAAATGCCAACTTGAGCAGAGCGGTTTAAGTTGGCTCCGCCTTGCAGAAATAGGCCGGTGTTGTCTGAAATGCTGCTGCCGCGAAATCGAAATGCCGTGTTTTGCCCCGAGAAGAAAGTCGCGCCGGTGCCGTTGACCTCGAATATGTCGGAGGGAATGGTTGTTCCAATACCCACGTTACCGTTGCCGAGAATCGTCATCTTCGTCGACAGCGCGTCATCGCCCGTACCCGTCGACCCAGGTCCCGACGTTTGGAACTGGATAGCCGACGAACCCGTCCCCGTCGAAAGTCCGGAAGCGAGCACGAGATTACCGCCGCTGGCGTTGCTGTCCAAGGCCTTGGTTCCGCCTGCGGCAACAGTCAGATCTTTGCCGCCGGCTGCCGCGGTAGTGTTGCGATCGAGCTGAATCTTGCGCGCGCTCGACCCGCCGAAGCTCAGGTCGGACGCCGGCGTCGTCGTGCCGATGCCGAGGTTCGACAAATTGTTGATGTTCGACGAGTTGAAGTTGGTGTTTCCTGCGATACCACCCGACGAGTGGATGGTGCCGGCGACGTCGAGCGTGTAGGCGGGGGCGGTGGTGCCGATGCCGACGTCGCCGGCTGGCGTGACGCGGATCCGTTCGCCGCGCGTGTTTGCGCCGATATCGGTTGTTTCCACCGTGACGTAGGAGCCTTGGGCAGTGCCCGTCCAGGCCTCGCCGGCGTAAATCCCAAGGCGGGCCCGCTCTCCCGTGAAGCTGGCGCCGGTATGACCGGCAGCCCCGAGACCTCCTAATATGTCGCCGCTAGCAGTTGCAGCCGGGGACGAGGGGGTGCCGTTGGCGCGTCGGCTTAGAAACGGCGTACGGTTGGCGAATTGATCGAGATACATCCCGCTATCGACGACCGTGTTCACTACGTGAAGCGTCGTCGCTGGCCCCGTTGTGCCAATTCCGACGTTGCCCGATGTGTAGAAGTTCCCGCTTGTGTTGATCGTCCCGGAAGTTATCGCCGTGCCGGAGACTTTGCCCGCGGTTGAGATCGTGGCCAATTTCCCGTCGATGATTCCCGCCGCCGCATTGATGTCGGCGTTGACGATCGAGTCGTCGGCGATTTTGGCGCTGTCGACTTTGCTCGCGCCGATGACCGTCGTGCCTTGCGGGCCCGAGACGTCGCCAGCCAATGATCCGGTGAAGGAACCCGCCGACCCCGTGACGTTGCCGGTCATCGTGCCGGCCGCGAAATTTCCGGAGGCGTCGCGTTTGACCAAAGTCGATGCGGTATTGACGTCAGTGGCCGCTCCGACGGTTGTCGAAGCGGAGTCCCAGGTCGCATGGTTGTCGGGAGTCGAGTTGTAGACGCCCGCGGCAGTTCTTAGCATTAGGCCGTTCGCGGCGAAATCGCCATCCACCACGGCATTTGAGACCAAGCCGTCGAGCAAAGTCTTGTCGCCCGAACTCATGGCGCCCGCGGCGCTGGTCGTGGCGGAGCTGACGCTGATGACGCCGGTCGCCGGCGTGAAACTAACGGCACCGGCGCCCGAGATCGTGCCCCAAGAGAGCACGCCCGCTCCGTCCGACTTCAGGTAGTCGCCCGCGGTTCCGTAGGCCGCAGGAAGCGTGAAAGTCTTCGATGCAGCGATGACCGCCGGGGCCTTCAAGGCAACGTAGTTCGAATTTGCGGTTTCGTTGAAGTGGAGCTCGCTCGGCACAGTCGCCGTTGCCTTCAATGTGATGTTGCCACTGCTGGCGATCGCCCCGGACGAGTCCACCGCCGTCGTGCCCGCGATCGTTCCCGAGGTGATGGCGCTACCGGAAACCTTGCCGGCCGTCGTGACGCTGGCGATCATGCCGTCAGTCACGCCGCCCGCGGCGATGCTGAGCGTGCCAGCTCCAGTGATAGGTCCACCCGTCAAACCGCTACCGGCGTCGATTTGGGTTACCGTGCCGCCCGCCGTGCCAGTGATGGCGCCCGGCTTCCAGATCGTGCCGTCGAATTTCATGACGTCGCCGGAATTGGCGCCAGTGGCCTGGATGCCGGTCCCTTGGAGCTTGTTGACTTGAACCGCAGCCTGCGTGCCGGAGACGTCGCCCCCGAGGCTGCCGGAGAAGCTCACCGCGTTCGTGGCGTTCGTGGCGTTCGTGGCGTTGGTCGCACTAGTTGCATTGGTCGCCGTAGTGGCGGTGTCGGCCGACGTCGCGTGCCCGGCGTTCGTGGCGTTGTCCGCAGTCGTGGCGTGGGTTGCGTTTGCTTGCACCGGCAGCGTGCCTACCGAAAGTTTACCGTCAGCCGTGTAAACGATCGTCGCGCCGTCGACCGGCACCTTCAAAGCATACGGGACGGCGCCGAAATGTTGGCGGGGATAAGTTTTGCCGGTGCCCAAGTCGGTGATCTGTAGCCAAGTGTTGTCCGTCTCGGAGAAGACGGTATTGAAGTCCGCCGCAGGCAAAGCGAGGGTGAGTTGGAAGACCCCGTCGTTCAATTTGACGGCGTTGAAGGTCAACGGCGCTACCGGAATCGAATCGTTGCCGGTCGCGCTCCGGTAGAAGCTGATTAACAACTTAGCGGGCCCTTCGAGCGCTTTCCCCGTGGGGTCGGTGAGGCGTCCGGCGTACGAGAGCGAATAAGGCGTTTCCGCAAAGGCGGTCGATGCGCAAATCGCGATCGCGAGGAGCAAAGACCCAAGTTTTATGCAAAGACGCATAACCCCTTGATCGTTCTAATCGGGGGCGAACTTTAGGTATTAGTTACAAGACCCTGAATTTATGGGGGAGTTACCCATCAGATCAGGTACTTAGCGGTGTGGCGCGGCGTGCCCGCTCAGCGCTTCCGAACGACGTAGAGACCGTCTGAGACATTTAGCAACATCCGGTCGACGCGCTCGTCGGCCTTCACCAGATCGTTGAAGCGGCGGATCGCCTCGGTGTCGGGCTTGGTGTTCGACTTGTCTACGATAGAGCCGCCCCATAGGACGTTGTCGGCGAGAATCAAACCGCCCTTGCGGATGAGTTTCAAGCCGTGTTCGTAGTAGTTCGCCATGTTGCCCTTGTCGGCGTCGATGAACATCATGTCGAAGGAGCCAGGTCCGAACTCTTGCTCCATCTTGGTCAAAGAGTCGAGCGCCGGGGCCAGGCGGAGTTCGATGCGGTTCGCCAAGCCAGAGGCGGCGAAGTAGCGTTTGGCCACCGCCGTCGTCTCGGTGTTGATGTCGAGCGTGATCAAGCGGCCCGTCTCTGGGAGGGCCGCAGCCATGCAAATGGCGCTATAGCCGGTAAAACAGCCGACCTCGACAATGCGGGTCGCGCCGATCAGTTTCGCCAAGAGATGCATCAACGCGCCTTGGTCGGGCGCGATCTGCATGCCGGCGGAGGGGAGGGTGCGCGTCTCGGCGATCAGCTTCGGGAGTATCGGATGGATGGGTTGGCAGTGATCGACGATATATTCGTGCAGCGCTTCGGTCAGCTGGATGGCTTTCATGAAACTCTCTTGTGTCTCAGCCCGGGTTGTACCGCGTCCGGTACGATGGCCGTTGTTTTCGCCGCCGTCAGGCCTCGCACCCTGACGACTTCGGCGAATGATCTGACGGCGACTCCTAGGTCGTCAAGCACCAAGTCGGTAAAGTCTTGGCCCTTGTGTTTGATCAAGGCCGCGGCGGCTTCGGGGCTCATGATCAGGCCGTTCGGGCCAATAATGTCGGAAATTTTCGGATTCTTCGTCAGCTCCTCGAGCCGGGCGACGAGGTTGACGTTCGGCCCGATGACCGTGTAGTCGATGCAGGAATCGGACGACAAGTTGCCGACGACCACTTCGCCGTAGTGAATGGCGATGCCGAAGTTCAACGGGCCGAGGCCGTCCTGGGTCCTGAGCGTGTTTTGGCGCTGGGTTTCCGAGACCAAAATGCTTGCGAGCTCCAAGGCCAGATCCGCGGGCGAGCATTCCTGGTTGCCGGCGCCTTCTTCGATGAAGAGGAAGATGCAGTCACCGATCAATTTGACTTGCGCCACGAGCTGCGCGGCGTCGACGACGCCCCGGAAGTAACCTTGGAGGAGGCGGACCATTTCCTCGGGTTTAAGCTTCGCCGAAAGTTTTGAGTAGCCGCGGATGTCGGCCTGCATGAGGGCGCAGCGCGTTGGGCGCGGGGTCAAGACGTTCGTCAGGTTCTGTTCCATCGTCTGGTCGTCGGAGAAACGGTCGACGAGCACTTTGGTCAAGAAGCGGGCCATGATGTCGTTGCGCGCATGCTCGCGGAGGTAGCGGTAGTCGAGGAGCTTCTGATCCACCAAGATCTTGATCCGCTGCCAGTGCTGGGCGACTTCGATGCGCAGGGCTTCGAGGAGGTTGGAGACGAAACCTTCCTCGTGTGGCTTGTAGGCCAAGCTGAGTTTGATCGTACCGAGGCGACCTAGCTTCGACTCAACCGCGAGCTGTACAGTCATGCCGCGTGAACGCAGCGGCATACGGGCGATGCCCGCGGGCTTGTCAGCTCTGGTGAACATGGTGGAGAGTCGCCCGCCGAAAGCCCCTTCGTTTTCGACCGGTGCCGAGCCCAGATTCTTCTTTTGGCGATCGAGGAAGGCCAAGGCGGCCGAAGCGTCGGTGGTGGCGTCGAAGAGCTCCCGGTCGAAGTCCCCGAAGCTCAGCTGCGCTCCGGAGAACTCCGCTTTACAAATCTTGGCGGTGAGCCGTTCGATCTCGCCGAGGGTGTTGCATTGCGAGAGTGCCTGACGAAGGTTGCCCGCGAAGCGGATCTCCCGCCGGATGCCGTAGTACCTGAGGTAAGCATAGAGGATCGACATCAGCACCATCGTCGTGGCGACGGAAGTGAGAGTCTGCATCGGAATGACGTAGTGGCCGGAGCCGAGCTGAACCGCGCTAAAGGCGAGGAAGCCCGCAAGCACCGCGCCGGAGAGGCCGATGACGCCGGTGGTCGAGAGGAAGAGCGACGCGAGCGAAAGGCCTAAGGCCGCGATCAGCGGCAGCCAATCCATCAGCGGGGTGTCGGCTAAGCGGTCGCGGCGGATGATGCTCCCGGTCATGAGGTCGTCCAGGAAGCGGGCGGCGAGGAGATGTTCGTTGGCCGTGCCGTCGTCGCCGTCTCTGGTGGGGGCGCCTGGTCCGCGGTAGCGGTGCATGTCGGCACCCGCCAGGACAATGATTTTGCCTGAATAATCATCGGGTTTATGGTTTTCGAGAAAGCTGAACAAGGAGACCGACTTCAACTCGCGCTGAGACGCGAAGTCCGCCGTCGTCATGCCTGGGCTCGACAAACACTCGCGGGCGGTGAGGCGCATCTTGTTGCGGAAGGCGAACGGCTGCGGCTCGCCGTCGCGCGGCCAGTTGGCGCCGGCAGCGGTTTGAAATTGGGCCTCGTTGGCATACGCCGCGGCCCAAACGAGCGATGACGGCAGGACGAATTCGCCCGCCTTGTCCTTGTTGTTGAAGTAGAGGTCGGCGCAGCGAACGATGGGCTCGATGCCGACGCGGAGACCGAAGCCAAAGGCGCGCTGCTGTTTGACGAACATGTCGTCTTCGACGAAACGGAGCGGCAATTGGTAGCCGAAACTGTCGACGTCAGGCGCCTTGCCGCTTGCCGAAAGCAAAACGCGCGGCAAGATCTTGTCTTCTTGGTCGGCATCGAGGGTTTTGCCCTTCTGGATATCGATGCCGGTGCCGATGAAGCGCCCGTAAGAACCGATCGCTTCGGCGAGGAGCTTGTCCTCCGGCTTCTTCAGTTCCTGGAAGCGCAGCATCGACAGCACCCAGGGCTGTCCGGAAGCTTTCAAACGCTCGAGAAAATCGATGTAATAGGTCCTATCGATCGGCCAGCCGTATTCGTCGATGGTCGCCTGGTCGACCTCGACCACCATCACGCGCGAAGGGTCGGTTTCGTGGGGTTTGGCGTAGCTGAGCAAGGTCGCATACACGTCTTCGCTCATAGTCTCCCAAGACGCGAGCGGGACGAGCGGTTTCACGGTCTGGCAAACGGCGGCCGGCACGATGAGGATCGCGGCGAAAATCAGCCGATACCACGAGTTGCGGAAGAGTTGCGTCAATTTGCGCGGCGGCTTCTCATTCATGACGGATCCTCATCGTCTGGAACCGCGTCGTGCTTGTTGCACTCCGGCGCCGCGTTACGTTCTGAATCGTTGAACTGGAGGCTCGCACTCATCGCCTGACTGTAGCGTTCAAAGTTGATGCGGTTCAAGTTGACCATGCGCTTCAGGAGGCCGCGCACCATGTCGTTGAAATTAGGCGTGAGCTTGCCGTCGCAAAAGTAGCGGTAGCGAATCTTCGGGCTCGGCAAGAGCGTCGCCAAATAGGCTGATTCGAGAAGATTGAGGTCGGCGGCGCGCTTGCCGAAGAAATGCTCGGACGCCTGGCCGACGCCGTAGATGCCGGGGCCGAGCTCGACGATATTGACGTAAATTTCGAGGATCCGGTCCTTGGTCAGGATGTTTTCCAAGTGCCAGGCAAGGAAGAGTTCCTGGAGCTTCCGGGAGAGGGTGCGCTCTTGGGTCAAAAAGAGGTTCTTGACGGTTTGCATGGTGATGGTCGAGCCGCCGACGGCGACGCGCTTCTCGACGAGGTTGCGCTTGAAGGCGCTCTCGAGGGCTATGGCGTCGATCCCCTTGTGCGCGAAGAAAGAAGCGTCTTCCGAGGTCACGAAGGCGACGTTGATCGACTTCGAAACTTGTTCGAGCGGCGTGAAGTCGGGCGACAGCGGATTGACGTTGATTTCGAGCGGCTCGTCGTTCTTGCCGACTTCGCGTTGAAGCGAGAAGGCGCCCGCCAAATGTTCGGCCGAGTAGGAGTAGGGGGCCTTCAGCACGCGGCAGCCGAAAACACCGTCATGCATGGATATTCCGGCCGCTTCCGGCTTTTGGCTGTCGAAATTGAAGGTCAACACGGCGCCGGTCGTGCCGTCGAGTTTGAAACCCTTGAGCGACGGGATCAGGCCGGAGGGCGCGGCGTCGAGCACGGCTTGGCACGGCGCGGTGACTAGCTGCACCTGGCCTTCCACGGCGAAACCTTCCTGGGCGTCCTTGGCTTCGGGCAGCCGGCCGGCGCCGCGGAGCGTGAAGCGAACCGGCGCCTTGCCGTAGCGTCCGGTGCGCTGGACCGGGATCGCGACTTCCGCGGATTCGATGGCGACGATGCGATCGTCCGGCTTGACGAAGCCTTTGCCGGTCAAGTCGAAGCGGACGGGACCAACCGGCCGCGAGCTGAGCAGCGGCATCACCAAGCGCGTGCCGGTAGACACCAAGCGGGTTTGGAAGTTCCAGGTGTCGCGGTCGCGGCTGGCGGTGATCTTGCCTTTGACGTTGAGGCGCGGCTTTTGGCCGAAGTAGCGTTCGACGTAAGGGTCCAAGATGTTCGGCACGGTCTTGAAGTCGACGTCGAGCGCCACCGAGCCCAGGTCCTTCTTGAG
>JAYWBY010000758.1:0-2792 GCA_043781115.1 Pseudomonadota bacterium | reverse complement strand
GCCGTCCTTCGTCTCAAGCGCGGGGACGGACGAGAAGGGATAGTGAATCGATTGCATGATGCCGGGGAGGAACTGCTTCCAGTAGGTGTCGACCTTGGTCGGATCCATCGTCTCGAGTTCGAGGGTCACCGTCGGAATGTGCCGTTCGTTGCCCGCGTAGTTGCCTAGCGAGCCAGGATAGAAGTTATAGTCTACGACTTTGTAGTTCTGGGATTTTTCGGAGATGGCTTTGACTAGCCTTTTGGCTCGAAGCTCCGTCGGCGTCGGGTCAAGTTGGCCGTCTCCCGGCCCATCGTAGTCGAGGAAGCCGAGGGGTGCATGGATCGACAGAATCTTGTCCGGGTGGAATTTGTCGACCAGTTGAATCTGGAAGATCGTCTCGATTTCGGAGTTGGGGAAATAACCGGGGAAGTGCGCCAACACCTTCTGGCGACGGTCGCGCCAGAACGTCTGGGCGTTGTTGTACCAATCGAGCGTGAAGAAGTTGCGGTTCAAGTCGATGCCGTTGGCGTTGGTCCGCGACGGAACTTCCTTCAGGAAACCGTCCGGATTGACCAGCGGCGCGACGATGACGCGGACTTTGTCGCTTAGGACGCCGGGATTCTCGGTCAGATGTCTGGCGACCCGGAAGGCGATCGGCACGGGAGTCAGCTCTTCCGGATGGACCCCTCCGAGAAGTAAGGTCGTCTCGGTGCCTTTGCCGAACTCGGCGTAGATCAGCGGGCTGCCGTTTGTGGACTTCAGGTCGACCTGCCAAGCGACCTTGCCGCAAGCGTCTTCTGGCCAATGGTAGTGCTTGAAACGCCCGTTCACTTGCGTGCAGAAGTCGCGAATGGCCTTTTCTTTCGTCTGCGCCGCGACCAAGGAGGCTTGGAAATTCTGCGGCGACACGAAAGGCACTTTCGAAAAGGCTTGGCGGAATGGCTCGGTGGCCATCGCCATTTGGGCGGACGCGTGCGAAGCGCTAATCCAAGCAAGGGCGGCCACGGTCGCGGTAAGGCCGCGGCGGAGTCTCTTGTTTAGTTGGCTCATGCTGGTCCTTAAGCGGCGGAGTCGGCCTCGGGCTCGGCGACTTCCGTCCGGGTCGGAGTCTTCAGCCGTTTGGCGTAGTACTCGACCCCTTCCTTATCGAAGCAATGACCGCAATAGATCGCATACCTTAGGCGTTCGCGCAAATACCAGCGGTTCTTGCAATTGGGACAAGTATACACGTATTTGCCTTCCGGAGCGACCCGGGTGTGGATGTGAACGTCAGGATCGACCGGCAATCCCGTCCATTCGAACTCGCTCATTTTATTATAAAAACGGCGAGTGTGGCCGGGATCGAGCAGGCAGTCGTAAAGCCAAAGATGGGTCATCTCGTGGAAAAGCGTGTAAGGCAAGAGCGACGGGTCGCCAGCAAAGTACGCCTGATTGAGCCGGATCTTGTGCTCGAAGAGGTAAGCGAGGCCGAGCTTCTGGCGCATGCGCACGGTGAATTCAATTTCGACGCCGGCCTCGAGCGAACCCTCGGTTTGGTTTTTGAAGAACGGCAGGAAGCGCAGATAGTAGTCGTAGGCGAACGCCTTCAGCTCGTCTTTCGACAAAGGCTTGCGGCGGTTCTTCGGCGAAAGAAGCAACGGATGAAACCACTCCGGTGCCACGGGCGAGATATCGGCGCGTGCGCCGCGCTCAATTGCCGCGGAGGAAGACGACGGTACGGGACGCGCATTCTTCTTCTTCATGAATCGAAACCCACGTGCATTCAGGCTTGAATTTTCGCTGTATGCGTCATGATAGCACGCCGGAAAATTGTCGTGGAGGGGGTTAGATCAGGTATGCGAAAAGAGCGGACGCGATTCATGGTAGCCATCCCAAGTCGGTGCGTTGGCTTTGCCAAGCTCGCGGAATGACAGACCCACGTAGTGAGATTTGACTAAGCTTTTTCCCTTATGATCCGTTGTTTCCAAGGCATCGCACGATGCAACTGAGAGTTCGCGCGAGGCGTGAATTTGCTCGGCGAGCGCCTTGACAAACGCGACCGAATCTTTGTCCTCGACGACGACCAAGGGCAACACGAACGGTTGCCGGGAAACGCAAACCGCGAGGTCGAAGGCGGTGACGTTCGCAACTTTCTTGACGGCAATGAGCGGCGAGCGTTCGTTCAACTCGGTGTCGAAATTGAAGCCGAGACTTTGCAGCCGTAATCGTTCGGCGTCGAGGCTTGCCAGCCAACGCCAGCCGAGCGACGCGCCCCAAAACTCGGCTCCGGCCCGCGCAAGGACGCTTGCGAACTTTTGAGAGACGACCGGGCCTTTGGCGACGACGACCGCGACGCGCGTCGCCATGCAACCACGTTGTCCTAAGGAAAAGGCGTCCTTCGCTAGTCTTGGCGCCAACTTTTCGAAGCGCGACGCGGGCAGCAGGCTGACGCCGATTCGGTTGCCGAAGCCTTGGACCGTTCTGCCTGTCGCCGCCGCCCGAATCGCCGCGACCGTTTCGTCGCTGCCGTAGCAGAGAACCGAACCGCGCATGGAGTCTCTCTCTCCGCCGACGCGCAAGGCCGGAGTCTCAATCGTGATCTTCGCGGTCGGCAGATCGGCCAGTCCTTCGGCAAATCGGCGAATCAGATTCCGACCGTCGGCGAAGCGCTTCGGCAACCGAACGGTCAAATTCAGTCCGAGGACGAAGGCGACGGCGATAGGATAAATGCCGACCAGCGAATGATTCTCGGGCAGCACCAGAAGCCAAGCGGAGGCGGGGTCGCTCTTGCCTCGAGCGTGTTGGGCGGACGCCAACCAGTCGTCGGTGGT
>JAYWBY010000757.1:0-2794 GCA_043781115.1 Pseudomonadota bacterium | reverse complement strand
CCGATCGGTGGAGCGGTCGACTAAAGATTGCCGATGAGTTGATCAAGCCCTATTTGCGCAATATCCGGGACGGCGACATTGGAGGCGATACGATGGTGCGCTTTTTCAACGACGTGGTGGCGCCGACGTCGAAGGCCGAGTCCCGAGTTGCTTGGCACATGGACCGTTGCTGGGCCTTTTAACGCCCCCACTTCGAAAGCGCCAAATTAAAGGTGTAAGGAATGACAAAGAGACTCGCTAATGACGACCTGTTGAGGACCATAAAAATCAGTTGATGGGCGCGAAGCAGAAAATAGCACTTCTGGTTCTCTTGATTGTCGCGGTTTGGAGCTGGGTCCTTTATCGAGGCGCGCCTGCTCCGGCCCGACAAGTCCCGCCCAACTATCAAGCCAAATCCAAGAGTAGCGCTCCTGCTCCTATCGAAGTCATCAGCGAGGAAGAGTACACGGAGCTCGCCAGTGCCTGCATGTCCGGTGATTCCAAGGCCTGCGCGCATTATGGCCGGGTGCGCCAAGCCGACGGCCCGAAGAGGACGCCGCTGGTCGACAGCGTGCCCGCGGGCGGCTCTCCACCACCGAAGCCCCGAGTCGCGACTCCGATTGATGTCGTGAGTCTAAAGATTGCCTATGCCCTCGCCAACGTGGAAGACCTCTGCCGGCGAGGGCACAAATCCGCGTGCGCCCGTCTAGCGGCAAAAGACTCGGACGGACTCAAATTTCTGCAAAAGACCCGAACGCAAATGAAAGACGGTTGCGACGACCACTTGCTGGCATCCTGCAATGCCCGAGCGTTGCTCGAGGCCAAAGCTGGTCGCTGGGACGATGCATCTTCTTGGCTCGTCAACACGACGACCCTCGCGGGGAACATTCGCTCCCGGTGCGAAAGCGGTCTCGAAACCAACGTCGAGATTTGTAACGCGGCGATGGAGGTCGACAGGGACCATCTGATGCGGGCGAAGGAAATCCAGACCCAGCGCCTAAAGAGGCCGTGAGTTCCAAAGACGTCGATTTCCCTATATAATGATGGATCACCCCACCAGTCCGTCCAAGGAGACTTCATGTCGTCAGGCCCGTCCCGCAAAGCTCTTGGCGTCTTGAGCTTGATGCTCGCTCTATCGTGCAAGACCCGCTCGGAGGACAGCGCCACGTTGGGCTCGCAGCAGCAGCAGCAGCAACAACAACAGGGTCCACAAGAACAGAAAGAAAACGAGGACAACATCAAGACGCCGGTGTTCGACCAAGCCGTCGAACAGTACTGCCAGGCGCAGCTTCAAGAATTTAAGCAGGACACCGACGCCCAGCAAAAGCAGTACATGAATAAGCACGTTCAGAAGTTCGACATCGACGGCAAGGAAATCGACGACTCCGGCCAGTTCTTCAAAGAGGGTAAAGACTTCGTAAAGGGTCCGCTCAATGACCGGCCGAATCAGAACTTCGTCGACCTAAAACACGACGTCAAAGTGAAGAACGTGATTTGCGTCCAAGACGGTCAGGGCGGACAGGACGGCGAACCCTGCGACAAGCAAGCCGGCGTGAAAGCCTCCTTCAAGGACAACGACAATCCGGCGCTGCTCGTTTTCAACGAAGAAGAAATGGTCACGCGCGTCGCCGAATTGGACAAATTCCGCGCCTTCCGGTTGGCTCCCGAAAACCAGCCCTGGTCAGACGACTACTGGGCGATCTATGGCGGCATCATCGGCAAGCGCTATGCCATGGGCTTCCCGAAAAGCGAAGATTGGAAAAGGAACTACGACGAGACGTGGGTCCATCCGGCGAGCATGAACGGCGGCAATGTCGATGGTTTGGCTCCTTCCGAGAAGTATGACCTTGCCCGCGGCGACTCCTCTCTCGCCACCACCAAAGCCGTCTGGCAAGAGGGACAAAAGATCTACGCTGCGAGTGGTTCCGTGGAAACATGGATGGGCATTTGTCACGGTTGGTCGCCGGCGGCCTACATGCTGCCTCGTCCTGCCAAGCCGGTTACCGTTAAGGGCATCACCTTCTACCCGTCCGACATCAAAGCTTTGGGGTCTTATCTGTGGGCCAACGGCAACTACACCTCGCGATTCATGGGTGGCCGTTGCAACGACAAGAGTCCGGCGACCGACTCGATCGGCCGCATTACCTCGCCCGACTGCTTCGACAACAACCCTGGTTCTTGGCACATCGGGATCATCAACCAGCTGGCCATTTCGAAGCGGTCGTTCGTGATGGACGTTACCTACGACTACGAAGTATGGAACCAGCCGGTTCTTGGCTATTCGTTCAAGTACTTCAACCCGTCGAACCAACAGATGACGGACAATCTACAGAGTGCCTCCGTTGCCAAAGGCTCGTTTAGCGACCCATTCCGCGGCTACCGAAGCAGTAGGACGGCGAGCATCGTAGGCGTCGCTATGGAAGTCTGGTACATGGTCGAAACGAGCCCGAAACATACGCCTTCGGACTCGCCAACAAACGATGCGATTCGTCGAGTTCGCTACCTCTATGACTTGGAAATCGATGCCAACGGCAAAGTCATCGGCGGCGAATGGTACCAAAACGAACACCCTGACTTCGCATGGACCCCAGGCCCCGGAGCTAGCCAGCGCGTTTCCAGCACGGAAATGGGCAAATTCGTCTTCGACCTCTTTGCGAAGTCGGCGGCAGGTGTGGTGGTGGTGGCGACGGTGGTGGCGGCGGTGGGGGCGGTGGTGGTGGTGGTGGTGGTGGTGGTGGCGGTGGTGGTGGCGGTGGCCGCCCCGGTGGCCGGCCGGCCGGCCCCAAGCGCTGAGCGATCACGGGCCAGTGGCCTT
>JAYWBY010000756.1:0-19945 GCA_043781115.1 Pseudomonadota bacterium | reverse complement strand
TTAGAGGTTCCTGCTTCTTTGAACCCTACCGTACCCCCAGCCTACCTCCATGGCGACGTAACCAGCACGATCAATGCTGCGGCTATCGCCGTGCATCGTGCGCTCGGCCCCGGTTTTCTGGAATCGATTTACGAAGAAGCTCTTTGTGTCGAACTCGACCGGCGCTCAGTCGTCTATCAAAGACAACTTCCAGTGCGTGTGCGTTACGAGGGCGTTCCGGTCGGGCTCTACAAGCTCGATCTGGTTGTTTGCGGCAAGGTCGTGGTCGAAATCAAGGCAGTGGAGGCGATTGAGTCGGCGCATCTGGCCGTGACCTTGGCTTACTTGAAAGCAACCTCCCTTCAGGTCGGTCTCGTGATCAATTTCTCTGACTGCGTGATGCGTAGCCGTCGGGTGTTTCGTGACCCCTCAGGGGTCAAAGAAGAAAAGAATATTGGAAGAAAAGAACGGCAGGGTTTTTTGTCGGCAGGGCCGACATCGGACGAGCAAAGTGCGCTATCCTTGAGCCAAACCGCTGGTCACAAGGATGTGGCAAATGGCGATGAAGGCTCGTTACAGGATCCGCAACTGGTCTGAGTACAATCACGCTTTGGTGGCCAGGGGCGACGTGATGCTCTGGTTTGACGAAGACGTCGTCAGCGGCTGGTATTGGGACGGCACACCGCTTAAGAGCGGCAATCCGCTGGTATACGCCGACATCGCGATCCAGTGCGCCCTGGCGTTGCGGGCTCTGTTTAATCTGCCGCTGCGTGCGACGCAAGGCTTTCTTCGGAGCGTATTGCGACTCAGTAATTTCGACCTTGGCGCTCCCGACTACTCAACCATTTCCCGACGCGCCGCCAAGCTCGATGTCGATCTCGCTAGGAAAATGCCAAAGTCAGGTGAGCGGGTCGTCATCGTTGTCGATTCCAGTGGCCTCAAGGTCTATGGCGAGGGCGAATGGAAAGTCCGCACGCATGGCAAAGACAAGCGGCGAACGTGGAGAAAAATCCATCTGGCCATCGACCGCAAGAGTCACGAAGTCACGGCTGTGCGCTTGACCGAAAGCAACCATCACGACTGCGAGGAAATGCAAAATCTTCTCGACGAGACCGGACCATGCGCTCGTGTGCTAGCCGATGGCGCTTACGACAACCAGAAGAGCTACGATGCCGCAGATAGCGTCGGCGCTCGTGCGTTGATCCCGCCACGATCGGGGGCAGCGCTTGCGCACATGACGAATAGAAAAGCCATTTCTTGGGGCATGGTGCAGCGGAACGCCAATATCCACGGCGTCTGGCGCCTCGGTAGAAAAGAGTGGAAGGTGACGAGCGGCTACCATGATAGAAGTCTGGCGGAGACCGGAATCGGTCGCTTCAAAACCATCTTTGGACCGGGACTTAGATCGCGACGAATCGAACGCCAGATTACCGAGGCGCGAACGAAGTGCCGCGTCCTAAACCGACTCACTCGACTCGGCATGCCGGTCTCGGTCAGAGAGTCTTGAAGATATCCCCAAGCTCCGGCCGCTTTGCGGCCGGAGCGCCATCGTGCAACAGCGCCCTGACGGGGTAATAACTACCTGATATTACTTAATAATAAACATCAAGTAACGTTGCCGAGCCGCCACCCGATAAGGGATCAGGGGGGGGTTCTATGCAACGTCTTTCGAAAAACTTGGCGCTAAGCATCGCCGCTTTGACACTGCTTTTTCCCACGCGCGGCGTCGCCGACGACCTCGCTGGGTTTGGCGGCGACCACGCCTTCTCCTCTCTTCACACTCTCGACAGCTCGAGCGAGAAGATCAACATCCATCCCTTTTCAGGGCATCCGAGTTACGGCCGCGCGTGGTCCGGATTTCATAGTGGTGCGCTTAGCTTCGGCGAAGCGATGCGCCGCGTCGTCGCCGCCAAGACCGGAGCCGTCGAGGTCGAAGTCCGCGTTTCGGCCGAAGGCGGCGGCAGCCAAGACGTTCGCTTCTACGTCGGCAACGTGCCGATCTGCGGCTATCACGTTCGCGCCCAGGAAGTCGCGGGACGGAAGGCTCTCGCTCTCGGGAACGCGCCGCGCTTGAAGTCCGTGGTCCCAACGAGCATGGGCGAATGGCCCGATCGCGACGTCGCTTATGACGTCGCCAAAGCGCAGGTTCAATCCTCCATCGACAACTTCGCAGGTGCGACCAAACTTGGTTCGTCGTCCCGTTGTTACGTGGTCCAAGACCAAACGTTGCTCCCCGCGTGGAAAATGCAGGTAGTTGCCGACGGTCTCCCCTACGAGGTGCTTACCGACGATCGCCGCGCGTTCCAAGTCGACCGCGCGTTCTTCGACGTCGATGGCACGGCCAAAGTCTATCCATTGAACAAAGTCTTGTCGTCGACTTTGACCGATATTCCCTTGCCCGGGCTCGACGCCGGCGGGGGTCTTCAAAGCGAATTTTTGAAGACGGTCGTACCGTCCGGCTATACCGCGGCGAATGAACCGTCCCACGCCTTCGCCTACGGCGAGTCCGATCCGAAATTCGCGGAAGCCTCGACGTTCGCCCACGCCTCGCTCCAGCTCGCGTTCTTCGAGAAGCTCGGCTTCGTCTACTACGATACGGTCAAACCTCTCGAGCTGCGCCTCCACGTCGCGCCCGGTGGCCGCCACAACAATGCGCTTTTCACGCCCGCCTACGACGCGCATGGCCCGAACATCACCATCGACGACGGCGACGGCATCGACCTACAGAATTTGGCGCTCGACTCCGACGTCGTGTCCCACGAGCTCGGCCATTTGATCATCTTCAAATACGTAAAGCACACGTCCGGCGAAGCCTTGGTCCTCCACGAGGGGCTGGCCGACTTCTTCGCTTTTGCCCGGTCCGGCGACGCCTGCCTCGGCGAAAGCATCTGCCCGGCAGGCGGCCAGGCCTGCGTCGAGGAAGCGCATTGTTTGCGCTCCGCGGAAATCCCGCTCGTCTATCAGGACCAAACATGGAACGAATGGGCCGGACCGAACAACCGCCTCGGCCACCTGCACGGGCAGTTGATCTCCGGCATGCTCTGGGACCTGCGCAAAGCGAAAAGCGTGCCCGAGGACGTTTTGACGGCGCTCGTGTTTAAAGCGATCTCCTATCTACCGGAAGACCCGACTTTCGAAAACTATCTCGGTGCGCTTTTGACGGCCGACAAGGAAGTGACGAGCGGCACGTTCGAGAAATTCATTCGCGCTGCCGCCGCCGCCCGTGGTCTTTCTGCCCTCGTGCCGGGCGACGTACCCGCAGTGCCGGATCCAGCACCGCCGGCGCCCGGAACCGACACGGTGAAGGACACGACCAATCCCGTTCAGGATCCGGTGGCCCCCGCCCCGGCCCCGGCCCCAGCTGCGGCCGGAAGCGCCAACGCCGAGAAGAACGACAAGAAATCGACCAATCCGTGCGCCGTGGTCGGCACGAGCGACCAGGCGGCAAAGGCCGCCCCTTGGACGCTCCTACTGTTCGCTTTGCCCGCTGGCCTGCTACTGGTTCGACCGCGCCGCAAGGGCCTTTGACACGATTTTCTTAACGAAATCATAGCGAAAAACCTTATCTTTAAAGTTTTGACCAAGGCCGCCGAAACCCGGGACGGGGGAAAAGGAGGCAGCCTTGGTTCGTGCCGTCGGACAAATCTTGGATTTCGAGATGCCCAAGCCGGATTTTCGGCTGGTGCGGCCGGACGAATTACTTTCCATGCCGAACCACCGGCAAAAGGAACCGAACTCGCTGGTGGTTCCCGTGCTGAAGCGCTTTCCGTTTCAGCCGGAAATGTATTCCGAGAATCCGAAACTCTCGCGCTCGATTTTGCTGAGACAACTCCGTAAGGACCTAGGCGTCCTGAAGATGACCGACTGGGAGTTTCACCGCATCAGCCACGCCATCGCCGACGCCATTTACGGTAAGAAACGCGTCGCCCAGGTCATCCAAGAAGTGCGCGATGACAATTACCGCCACGAAGAGCTGTCGGTCCAGGCCGAGTTGATGCGCCGCGCCGCCTTCTACAAGAAAGTTCACGAAATCTGGGCGGCGCAAGAGCACATTCACGTCAAGGCGCGACGCTTTCAGCTCGCCGCGTTTCAGTTCCTCCGCAAAAACACCTTGGGTCACGCCGTAAAACAACATGATCACCTGCTGCATCTCATCCATAAGGCCGCCGTTAACGCCGACCACTGGCAGCACTGGCGCTTCGACGATCTCTTTGCCGAGACGGGGAGCCACGGCTATTCACGCCTTAAAGGCCATGGACAGAAGCGCGAGGAAGTCGTCGGCGCCATTCACTGGCAGCTGGCGCGTTTGATTTCGGAAATGCATCGCCACTGGCGCTTAGGCGCCATGATGGTGACCTTGCCTAATGGGGGCCTGACCCACGTACACGGTCAAAAAGGCAAGCCGATGGAAACCGTCACCTTCGAGCTCAACTTGCCGCTCGTCATCGCGCGCACCAAGCATCACTCGACGTGGCACGACTACAATTTCCAGGTCGCGACGCCCAACCATTCGCTCATGCACGCCAAGAAGCAAGGGCGTCAACCCGAACGCGCCACCGCTCAACTTTGGTTGCCGACGGTATACCACCGAACCCTGACGTTCAACGCGTGGCACGACCGGCGCTTTTTGATCCAGACAGCGAACCATTCGCTGATGCATGCCACGAAACAGGGGCAGACGTCCGAGTTCGAACACGCCGCCGTCGCCTTGCCCTTGGTCCGCGAACGCACCGCGCGCGACAAAGCCTGGCATCTTTCGCACGAAATGGCGTTGACGCCAAACAAAGGCATAGCACCGCTCGCCGGCCACGGCCGCACCATCGAGAGCGTTGCCGCGACGGCTGCCGACATTCCGAGAAAACGTCACACCGAGGGCCTCCAGCTCAGCCACGAAGCGCGTAAATTCATCGAGACGCCCAACGGCGCCATCGGGCAATTGAAGTTCGTCGGCATGCCCCACGGCCAAATCGCGGGCAACGTCGCCCACCAAGAGAGAGCCAAGGTGACCGCGACCATCCTCGAGGATCGGCTGTCGAACTTGTTCGTCCCGACCGAGAACGGCACATGGCGGCGCCTCGGTCGCGACGGCAAGAGCGTCGAACACGTCAGTGCCGACGTCGTTGAACAGGACCGGGAGTCCCGCGAGGCGAACGCCGCCAAGGACGAAGAGCAGCGGGTGTTCAAGGCTCGCAAAGCGGTTCTGCACTTCCAGAAGGCCCTTGCCGCGCACGAGGCCCAAGCAAGCCTTCTGCACGGCCACGTCGTCCAGGCCAAGGTTGCCGAGCCGGACCGCCCGCCGCCGGCTCACGCCTCTAAACCGCTGCCTGAGCCTAGCCCGGCCAAGGCGGCGACGGCTTCGACGGATACTCCTCGCGGTCCTTCCAAGAAAGCCAGTTGAGCCCGCCGATGCTTCGGGTATGCTGGGCGGATGACGACGCCGAGCGCCAAACCCAACGCCAGCATGCTCCCCAAGATTCTCTTTGGGTACCTCGCCATTTTCCAGATCGTGCTCGTGGGCATTGCTTTCAATCTCTATGCCGACCAAGGCGACGCGGGCGCGGGTATTTCCGTCTCGACCCTCTTCGGCGACCAAAAGACCCAAATCCTAGACTTGGTGGGAGTGGTGACGTTCGCGATGGGATTTTACGTGCCGCGCGCCGTGCTCCGCATGGGCCAGGCGGCTGCCGGCAAGACGATCAAACTTCCCGGCGCCGGCATCGACCATCCCTTGAGTTTGGTCATCTCGCCGTACATCATTCGCCTCTGCTTGTTCGAGACTTGCACGCTGATCGGCTTCGCCACCGCGATCTTCAATCATAATTGGGTGACGATGTTGCCGCTCGTGGTCCTGGGCCTCCTCGGCACTGCGGTGTCGGTCCCAAAGCCGGCCTTCTTTGAGCGCTTCAAGGACTCCGCGCCATGACGCTCGATCCCCGGCAGCTCCACTTCGAGCCCAAGTTGGCAAAGGCCAAGACTCTGCCGTCCGCTTGGTACATCCAACCGGAAGGTCTGGCGCTCGAACGCGAGCGTATCTTCGCCGCAAGTTGGCAGTATGCCGGCGCGGCGGGCAAGGTCGAGAAGCCCGGAACCTACTTCACTTGCGAAATTGCCGGTGAACCGATCCTCGTCTTGCGGGACCTCGAAGGCGCGTTGAAGGCTTACTACAACGTCTGCCGCCACCGCGGCGGACCGGTGGCCCAAGGCGAGGGCGCCTGCAAAGTCCTGAAGTGCGCCTACCACGGTTGGACTTACGGCTTGGACGGCGCCTTACGCAACACTCCGGAATTCGCAGGCGTCGAGAATTTCGAAAAGGCCGACCACGGTCTCAGGCGAATTCATGCCGATGTCTTTGGCCCGCTAGTCTTCATCCATATGGGGAAGAAGCCGCCGTCGCTCGCCGAATGGATGGGCAAGATCCCGGACGACACCAGCAAGATGCCGCTGGCGCGCATGAGTCACTTCAAACGCTTGACGTACGAAATCGAATGCAACTGGAAGGTCTACGTCGACAACTACCTCGAGGGCTATCACATCCCGCAGGTGCACCTCGGCCTCTTGCGCGAGATCGACTACCCTCAGTACCGGACTGAGATCTTCCGCTACTACTCGAAGCAGCTGGCGCCGGTCCGCAACCGCGCCGACTCGCTCTACAAGCGGAGCCTCCCCGAAGGCGCCACTCCCGAGGCGCTCTACTATTGGCTGTTCCCGAACATCATGTTCAACATTTATCCCGACAACCTCCAAGTCAACGCGATCCTGCCACTCGGTCCAACCCGCACGGTGACGATTTTCGATTGGTATCTGGTCGACAAGGACCGCCCGGGAGTCGCCGAGGACTTCCAAAAATCCTTTGAATTCAGCGACGTCGTCCAGAAGGAAGACATCGGCATTTGCGAGCACGTTCAAAAGGGCCTAGGATCCCGGTCGTACGACACCGGCCGCTATTCGGTCGAGCGTGAGAGTGGCGTTCATCACTTTCACGGGCTGGTCACGGAATTCTTGCAGCGAGCCGCACCCCCATGAAACGTAATTTTAAGAACGTCTTCCTCTTGATCATCATCGCCGCCATCGGAGCTTGCGTCACGGTCGAGGAGACGAACCGCACTCGTCTGGCTCCCCTCCCCGACTCCTACATGAATTCGCTCGGCGCCAGCGCCTACGACGACATGCTGAAGACCGAGAAGGTCTCCAACGACAAAGCGATGACGGCGAAGGTGCTCGAGGTCGGCAAGCGCCTAGCCAACGTCAGCGGCAAGTCCTACGACTGGGCGTTCACCCTCTTCGACAGCAAGGAAGTGAACGCCTTCTGTTTGCCCGGAGGCAGGGTCGGCGTTTACACGGGCATCGTGCCGATAGCGAAGACCAACGCCGCCTTGGCGGCCGTGCTCGGTCACGAGATCGGGCATGCGATCGCCCGCCACTCCGGCGAGCGTATGAGTGAATCGCTGCTCGTCACGGGCGTATTGATCTCCGTCGAAGAAGTGATGGGCGACTCGAACCGGAAGCAGATTGTCATGGGAGCTCTCGGTCTGGGCGCGCAGTTCGGCGTCCTCTTGCCGTTCAGCCGCGTCCACGAATCGGAAGCCGACCAAATCGGCCTGACGCTGATGGCTCGCGCCGGATACGACCCGCACGAAGCCATCACGCTGTGGAAACGCATGGCCGCGCTCGGCGGCAATCCGCCGCAATTTCTCAGCACCCACCCCGACCCGGAACGCCGCGCCGAGGCCCTCCAGTCCCAGTTGCCGGCCGCCCTAGCGCTCTACGAAAAAAGCGCCAAGGTCCCGACCACCAATCTTTAAGAACCGGTCCTTGCTGGTTCCACCAAATTGTCGCCAAAAGATTCGCCCCGGCCCTCCATCGACGGTCGATCCGCCTCGTTCTAGAATGGAATGAGATCCAGCCTCTTCGCCAAAATCCCCTCCGCTTCCGTCAAAGGGCGTTCATCCATGCTCAAGACACTATTCACGTTTTCGCTCGGCTTCGCCGCCTCGTTGCCGCTCGTCGCCGGTTGCCGGTCGACCGGCATGAGCGACGTCAAGGAAGACGGTGGCCAAGCGGCGGTTGCCGGTGTGCCCGAGTCGGGTCGTTACGTTGGTTACACGAAACCTGAAGCCCAACCGACGGCGATCGCAACCGACGTCGATTTGACTCGTGTCTATGAAGGCGCCAACACGATTTCCTACCGCGCTGTCATCAAACTCATGCCTGGCGGTTTCGGCAGCCACGAGTACGCCGGCCTCTATTTTCAAGACGTGAGCTTCGACAAGGCCAAGAA
The DNA here is from genome assembly GCA_043781115.1 of Pseudomonadota bacterium. GTDB lineage: Bacteria > Bdellovibrionota_B > Oligoflexia > Oligoflexales > CAIYRB01 > CAIYRB01. The sequence goes on along the minus strand of JAYWBY010000756.1, from coordinate 11,688 downwards.
GCAACTGACGTTCGCTGGCGGCCCGGACGGCGTGACGCTGTCGGCCGTCGAGTTCATCGGGACGAAGCTCAAGGCTCGCATTCAATCGACGCGGGACCAAGGCAACGCCTGGCTCGAAGTTCAACCAGAAGAAGGTGAGGCGCCGGCGACTCCCGCAAACTTGGAACACCACATCACCGGCAACTACGTCGGCTCGTGCCCCGATCAGGTGGTCAGCATGCAGATCGAAGCCAGTAAATGGCGCGGGCTAAAGGGCGCCGATACCAGCCTTTTTGGAGGCTACCGTTTGAATGGGCGCCTCGGCCAAGCCGACGACGTCACCTGCGGCATCAAACAGACATGCGTCAAGGAAAGCTACTTCGGAGGCGAGCTGCACATCCTCGCCGGTTCGCTGTCGTTCAAGACGGCGAAGGGCAGCCGAACCTGCGGCCTGAAAGGCGACACGATCAGCTGCGACGGTTGCTCGCTGGTGAAGGACCCGATCTCGCCGCACGCAGTGCTGGACCTCCAACGCGATTTCAAAGTTCATCCTCGAAAAGAGCACCTGAAAGCCGCGAAAGTCGTCGCCGCTGAATCCGCCGACAGCGCGCCGAAGAAGACGCCCAAACTCGGCGGCCAATACTACGGCTACCTCCACCACGCCAACAGTAACGTTTATCAACTCGTGGCGCTGAACGTCAAAGCGGAGCCTGAAACCAACCCGCAAGGGAAACCCACCGGCCGCCAACACGTCGGCGCCGTCGCGACCCTCTACTTCGGCGAAGGCGACTCCAGCGAATTCATCGCCTACCGTTTCGCGGAAGAAATGTGGCCGGAAAACAACGGAAAATTCGTCTTCGATGGCGACGGCGAGAGCCTCTTCGTCATCGACCGCTGGAACGACAAGACCATCGTCGGCACGTGGCACTCCAAGGTCTTCGGCGAAGTCGGCACGGTCGAACTCCAGCGCGACATGGTGCCCGGGCTCGGCAGCGACGCCGAGACGATGGAGAAACTTTCCGGTCTCTACAAGGGCGAGGAGTGGGACTTCGAGCTCGGCGTTTCAGCCAACATTTCGGAAGACCGTTCGGACTTCTTCCCGCTGAAGATCTACGGCTGGGCCCGCGAGAAGATCGACAACTCGCGCCGGCGCAGCATCGAAGAAGGAACCTACGACTTCTACTCCGGCGCCTTCGCCTTCCGCCTGGACGACGGCCGCATCGTCGCGGGACGGGTCTTACAGACCGGCATGCAACTCTACTGGCCGCCGAAGCCTCGCCTCGGCACGCCGCTCGTGACCGGCGCAAACCAGATGTTCAAGCGGGTCGCTGATACGCAGACGGCGCAGCAGGCGAAAGCCATTACGAAATAGCTCACCCGAGAGCGACGTGCTATATTGCCCTCGGTAGAAATTACCGGGGAATATCATGGACTTTGCCGAGGAATCCTGCCGCGTCGAAACGGCATTTGGACTTTTCGAGCTCAAGGCCGACCAAGGCGGTTTGACGTCGATCCATTTGCTGGAAGCCAAGCCGGCCGAGCCCGAGGCCGCGCCCGCGACTTTGCCCGTGCTCGCCGAGGCGGCGCGCCAGTTGGCGGAGTATTTTCGCGGCGAGCGCCGAGTCTTCGCCTTGCAGCTAAGTCCCAAAGGCACCGAGTTTCAACGCAAGGTCTGGGTCGGTCTAACGCAAATCCCTTTCGGCGAAACGATTTCTTACAAGCAACTCGCCGAGCGTGTCGGCTGCCCCGGCGGTTCCCGCGCCGTCGGCATGGCGAACAACAAAAACCCGCTGCCGATCGTGGTCCCCTGTCACCGAGTCGTCGGCGCAGACGGTAAGCTCGTCGGCTTCGCCCTGGGACTAGACGTCAAACGCCGCTTGCTCGACCTCGAAGGCGACGTGCCGCCGGCCGAGCGCCGTTGGCTCCGTCAGAGCCCGAGCGGCATGCCTTCCGCTCGCGTGTCGGAGACGCCGGTCAGCGTGTGACCTTCGATGCCGATCGCTTGGACGTCGCCGATCGCCCCCTTCTCGACGACGTGATGCCCGAGGCGGGTCAACTCGTCTCGGACTTCCTGGGTTAATCCGCCGGTTTCCGCCCGGAGTTCGTCGGGGAGCCACTGGTGGTGGATGCGCGTCGCATGCACGGCATCGGGCAACGTCATCTTGTGGTCGATGACGTTGATGATCGTCTCGAGCGTCGCGGAGATGATGCGCGGGCCGCCGGGCGAGCCGAGCACCAAGCGCAAGCCGCCGTCGGGCCCAAAGACCAAAGTCGGCGACATCGAAGACAGCATCGTCTTCCTCGCGGCGACGGCGTTGGCGTCATTGCCGACCAAGCCAAAGGCGTTCGGCACACCGGGCTTCTTGGCGAAGTCGTCCATCTCGTCGTTGAGCACGACGCCCGTGCCGTCCGCGACGACGCAGGAGCCAAAGCTATAATTTACGGTCTGCGTCGTGCTGACGGCATTGCCGTCTTGGTCGACGACCGATAGGTGGCTAGTCGACGGCGACTCGTAGTCCATCGGCCGGCCGGCTTTGACGTTCGCCGACGGCGTTGCGTGTTGCAAATCGATCGCTTGGCGCAAGGCGGCCGCGTACTTCATCGACAAGAGACCTTTGAGCGGAATCTTGACGAAGTCCGGATCGCCCAGATACTCGGCCCGATCGGCGAATGCTCGGCGCATGGCTTCCGTGAGCAAATGTACGCTCGGAACGCTGCCGAACGCCATCGAGCCATAGTCGTAGCCCGAAAGAATGTTGAGAATTTCCAGGATGTGCGCACCGCCCGACGACGGCGGCGGCATCGACTCGATCCGGTAGCCTCGGTAAACGCCCCAGACGGGCTTCCGCATCTTGACGGTGTAGCGGTCCAAGTCTTTGTGCGTGATCAAGCCGTGGCCGCGCCGCATCTCCGCGACGAGCCGATTGGCGACTTCTCCTTGGTAGAAGCCCTTCGCTCCTTTGGCGGCAATTTGCTTCAGCGTCCACGCCAAGTCCCTTTGGACGAGGCGGTCGCCCACTTTCAGGGCTTTGCCTGCCGGAAGAAAGAGTTTCGCCGAGCCTGGAAAGACCTTCAGCACGTCATAGCGCTCGGCAATGGCGTCGGCGAGCCCTTGGTAGACAGTGAAGCCGCCTTCCGCCGCGGCAATCGCTGGCTTCATCACTTCCGCCAGCGGCAGCTTGCCGAGCTTCGAGTGCAGCTCGACGAGTCCCTTAACCAAACCCGGCACGCCAACCGCCAAATGACCGTTCACTGACGAATTCGGCACGACTTTGCCGTCGTAGTTGAAGTCCGTCGGTTCGCCCTTGGCGTCGAGGTACATCGTCTTGGTCGCCGTGTCGGGCGCGCGTTCGCGGAAGTCGAAGACTTCCGTCTTCTTGGTCTTTGCGTTGTAAGCGAGGAGAAACCCGCCACCGCCGATGCCAGTTGATTGCGGCCTGACCACCGAAATGACGAAGGAAGCGGCCACCGCCGCATCGATCGCGTTGCCCCCCCGCTTCAGCGTGTCCCGCCCGGCGGCCGACGCCAACGGGTGCGCCGTCGCCACCATCGCCTGGTTGCCGCGAGCGATGTAGGACTCGCGGCTGCGCGCCTTGTCCGCGGGGGCGAAGAGCGTCGGCGAAACCGGCGTCGCGGCAAGCGCGGACGGAGATGCCGAAGGCTCCCCGGCATCGTGACTGACGCAAGCCGAGGTCCCCAGAATTAGAAGAGGGAGCGCCGCGCTAAAAACGCGACGAGTCAGGCTGCTCATTGGACGGTGATGTCACCGCCGACGTGCGCCGGATGCAGCTGGCAGCTGAATTTGACCTTGCCCGGGGTCTTTGGCGCCGTGACGGTCACCGTCTTGGTCTCGTTGCCATTGACGACGATCGGCTCGGTCGTAAAACCAGGTGCGTTGAACCCGTGCGGATCGGCGAGAGTATTGATCAAGGTCAGCTCGACTTGCGAGCCCGCCTTCACGTCGACGTTGGCCGGGAGCCATACCTTTTTGCCGTTGACGAGCTGGATGGTCATCGTGACTTTTTGGACGTCGGCGGCGGGGGCGGCGGCGGCGGGGGCCACCGGTTTCGATGCGGTGGTCTCGGCTTGGGCCAGGGCGGCGAAGGACAAAAAGGCGACGCTCAACATCGTGCCAATCATTTTCATAAAGTTCTCCTTTGACTGCGTTCTACCTCCCTATATGGCAAGAAAACTCCACCCATGTCAAAAACAAAGCACCCCGGGCCTTTCGGACCGGGGTGCCTCATCTCGCACCTTTGGGGATTTCGGTTGGTCGGCGGGCCTTGCGTCGTTCGAGCGTAGCTTCCTAGCGTAGCTTCCGTCGTCTGAGAGCAGCGTTCGCCAAGCCTGGCCGTTAGAGCCCTAAAGGCATACTAAGCTCCTTTATAGACACGTTCATTGCGCCCCCGTGCAGCCGGTCGTCGTGCAGACGCCCTTGACCGTCGGAGCACCCTTCCAAATGTCGCCGATCGGCGACGCGGTGACCGCGGCGAAGTCGGCTTCGCCGGTCCACAGGTTGGCGTAATCAGCCGCCGTGACGTCAGTGCAGGCGACCCACTCGCTCGAGCCTTTGTTCTGGCAGACGCCGGCCTCGGTCGCTAGGATCGCGAACGGGTCGACGCCGCCGACCATGGTGCACGTCAAAAGAGCGTCGTTCTCGTCCCGGAAGGCAAAGTGCCCCCAAACTTGTTCGCCCTTTTGCACCGTTTGAAAATAGATGCTGCGGATCTTGCCGACTTCCGAGCCGGGACAAGTCAGCGTGCTCGAGCCCCCGCCAATATGCGCGGCCGTCGCGGCGCTATAGGTATAGCGGCCCTCGAGCGCGATGAACGTCGGCGCCTTTTTGTCGTCGGCGTAGATCTTCAAGTGAAAGCCGTTTGGGGGGCCGAAGGTGACGTCGCCGGTGCCGGCGAAGATCTGGATTTCTTGGGTGTCGCAGGTGTCGGAGCTCGGCGTGTCGACGCATCCCGCGGTCGAGGCCTTGTTCGAGAAAGTCAGCGCCGTTTGGAAGTCAGCGCCGCCGGCATGTTTGCCGTCGAGGTAGATGCTGCCGTTGTTGACGTCGGTGAGGCTAAGAGCGACGCCGCCCGCGAGGTCACTCAAGGTCGTGCCGCGGTAGATCCGGATGTCGGCCGGGTAGCTCGCCGCGTTGCCCTGCGTCCAAGAACCGGCAGCCGTCGTTTCGTTAGGGAAATCCGTAAAGGCGACCGCGAAAGAATTCTTGTCGTCGGCGAAGGCTAAGCTGATGACGTTGTTGTGCTTCAACATCACGTCTTCGCATAGAAGGTGCAGCATCAAGCCGGGGTCGAGCCCTTGGGCTTTCGCGGATAAGAGGTCGTCGCAGTCCATGTCGCCGTCGCCGTCGAAGTCGCCGTCAGATTTGCCGAGCATGACGCGCGCGGCGAGCGGCGCGGTGTGGCAGGCGCCACCCAAGGCCATGCCCATGACGCCGAGGTTCTCTTGTTTGCAGGTCTCTTCGTCCGTCAACGCCAAGGCCGCCGCCGCTTGATCGGTCTGACCGAGGCCAGCGAGCGAAATCGCGCCGACTTGCGGAACGGTTTGGCTGCTTCCTGCCGTCGGCGCCGCGCCGCCGCCCGTCGTCGCAACGGTCGTCGAGTCGTCGTCGTCGTCCCCGGCTTTAGTTTTGCTTTTTTGACAGCCTGCAATGCTCAATCCGGCACCGACCAGGAAGATCGCGAGAGTTTGTTTGGTGTTCCGTTTCATGTCGTGTGCCCCCCGAAATCCCCATTTGCAAAGGATCAAAGGCTCCTTCGGAGAAACCACGAAAGGCTTTAAGAAAAAACTTTGGACTCAATGGTTTCCGGCTGTTAGCCAAATCTTCCCGAATCGGGTAAACCACCAAAAGTCTCAAATAAATTCGAATAGTTGGGCCAAACGCTACGCGCGCCCGGATTCAGAGGATCTGGCTCAGGAACTGCTTCGTCCTCGGCGACTTCGGCGAAGAGAAAAACTCCTGCGGCGGCGCAGCCTCGATGACCTCGCCTTCGTCCATGAAGATGACCCGGTCGGCGACCGTCTTGGCGAAGCCCATTTCGTGGGTGACGCAAATCATCGTCATGCCGGTCTCGGCCAATTCGACCATGACGTCGAGCACCTCTTTGATCATCTCCGGGTCGAGGGCGGAAGTCGGCTCGTCGAAGAGCATGATGCGCGGGTTCATGCAGAGCGCCCGCGCGATCGCAACGCGCTGCTGTTGGCCGCCGGAAAGTTGACCGGGGAATTTGGCCGCCTGCTCGGGAATCTTGACGCGGTTCAGGTAGCTCATCGCCGTCTCTTCCGCTTGCTTGCGCGGAACGCGCCGGACCCACACGGGCGCCAGACAAAGGTTGTCGAGGACGCTCAGGTGCGGGAAGAGGTTGAACTGCTGAAAGACCATGCCGACCTCGCAGCGGACTTGCTCGACATGCTTCGAGTCGCCTATGAGGTGGATCCCGTCGACCGTGATGTCACCCTTGTCGTGGTGCTCCAGGCCGTTGATGCAGCGAATGAGGGTCGACTTGCCCGAGCCGGACGGCCCGCAGATGACGATTTTCTCGCCCTTCGCCACCTCGAGGTTGATGCCTTTCAGGACATGAAACCGGTCGAACCATTTGTCGACATTGGTCATCGTAATCATGCGCGCCGCTCCGTCCTGAGTTGGCGTTCGAGCCTCATGCTGAACCTCGACATGCTGAAACAAAAGAGCCAGAACACCAGCCCGGCGAACACGTAACCTTCCACCGAATAGCCAATCCACTCGGGATCGGTAAGCGCCGTCTGAATCATGCCCAGAAGGTCGAACATCCCAATCACGAGCACCAGCGTGGTGTCTTTGAACAGGCTGATGAAGGTGTTGACGATGCCGGGGATCATTTTTTTCAGAGCCTGTGGCAGGACGACGAGCAGCGTCGTTTGCCAGTAGCCGAGGCCCAAGGCTTTGGCCGCCTCGATCTGCCCGCGCGGAATGGCGTTCAAGCCGCCGCGCACGACTTCCGCCATGTAGGCGGCCGAGAAGAGCGTGACGCCCACCAACGCCCTGAGCAGTTTGTCGACGTTCATGCCTTGAGGCAGGAAGAGCGGCAGCATGACCGAAGCCATGAAGAGTACCGTGATGAGCGGCACGCCCCGCCAGAGTTCGATGAACACCACCGCTATACCGCGAACCACTGGCAACGCCGATTGGCGAGCGAGTGCCAAGAGGATCCCCAGCGGCAGGGAGCCGGCGATGCCGACGACGGCGATGATCAACGTTACGAGCAGGCCGCCCCACTGGGTGGTTTCGACCTCGGTCAAACCCCAGATCGCGCCGTGGAGAACGTGATAGGCGATGACGGGAAAGACGAAATAGAGCAGTGCCACCCGCGTCTTTTTGAAAGGCAAACTCTTGACGAAGAATGACGCGAGACTCAGCGCCAGCGCGAAGAGAGCGGCGTTCGGGCGCCAGCGTTCGCCTTCGGGATAAAATCCGTAGAGAAATTGGGGGAAGCGGGCGCGCACGAAGACCCAGCAGGCACCTTGGCCGGTGCACGCGTCGCGGCTCGAGCCTAGCCAATGAGCGTCAATCAGAGCCCAGCGCACGAATGGCGGCACGAGCCAAAAGGCGAGTCCAAGAACGGCTAACGTCAACAGCGCGTCGAGGGGGGTCGCCAGCAAATTTTTGCGGATCCAACGGGTCATCTCAGCGTTCAACCAGTGCGAGCGAGCGGGAATAGCGGTTCATCAACAAAGAGATGGCGAGGCTCAGCGTCAAATAGACGAGCATGGTCAGCGCGATCACTTCGACGGCCTGTCCGGTTTGCATCAAAACGGTGCCGGCGAAGACCAGCACCAAATCCGGATAGGCGATTGCCGCCGCTAGCGACGAATTTTTCGTCAAATTGAGATACTGGTTCGTCAGGGGCGGCACGATGACGCGCATGGCCTGCGGCACGACGACGAGCCGAAGCGTCTGACCGCGTGAAAGCCCGAGCGCCAACGCCGCCTCGGTCTGGCCGTGGCTTACTGCTAGAATGCCTGCACGGACGATTTCCGCGATGAAGGCCGCCGTGTAAATCGTCAAGGCGAGTAGAAGCGCCACCAGCTCGGGGATCAGCACCAAGCCGCCGGTGAAGTTGAAGCCTTTGAGCTCTGGCAGCGTCCAGGTCACCGGCTGTCCGGTGGCGAAGAACGCTAGGATGGTAACGAGAGCGACGCCCAAACCCGCCAACCGCCAAGCCGGAACGACCGCACCCGTAAGCCGCTGTCTCCGCCTTGCCCAAATGAGGAGCGCCACCGCACCTGCCAGAGCTGCCCCAAAGAGCATGAGAAATCCGACGAAACCGGGCGCGGCCGACGGTTCTGGTACGTAGAGTCCCCTCATGTTCAGAAAGATGTAGTGGCCGAGCGACAGACTGTCGCTGGCGCCAGGCAGGGCTCTAAGCACCGCGAAGTACCAAAAGAAGAGCTGCAGCAGCAGCGGAATGTTGCGCACGACTTCGATGTAAGCGAGCGCCAGGCGTGAGACCAAGAAGTTGGAGGACAATCGGGCGACGCCAAGGGCGAAGCCGAGGACCGTGGCGCCGATGATTCCCAGCACGGCGACCAGAAGGGTATTCAGCAGGGCCACGACGAAGGCGGTCCCGTACGATGCTTGTTCGTCGTACGGAATCAAATGCTGGATTATGTCGAAACCGGCCGTTTTGCCGAGAAAGCCAAAGCCGGAGGCGATGCCCTGACGGGTCAGGTTCGTCGCGGTGTTGTGACCGAGGACCGCCAACACCAAAACGGTAGCGAGGAGCGCCACCGTTTGGAAGAATACGGCTCGGCGCCTGGAGCTCTGAATCATCAGCGAATCGGCATGGGGTACTGCAGGCCGCCTTTGTTCCACAGCGCGTTCTGGCCGCGCGCGATCTTCATCGGCGAGGCAGCGCCGAGGTTGCGGTCGAACGACTCGCCATAATTGCCGACGAGCTTGATGATGTTGTAGGCCCACTCGTTCGGCAGCGCGAGATCTTTGCCCATGTCGCCTTCGAGGCCAAGGAGCCTGCGGACGTTAGGGTTGGTGCTCTTCTTTTGTTCGTCGACGTTGGCGGTCGTTACGCCTTGTTCCTCCGCTTCCAGCATCGCAAACAGCGCCCAGCGCACGACGTCGCCCCATTGGTTGTCGCCGTGTCGAACGACCGGGCCAAGAGGTTCTTTCGAGATGATGTCGGGCAGGATCATGTGCTCATCGGGCGCTTTCAATTTCATGCGCTGCGCGTAGAGGCCCGACTGGTCCGTCGTAAGGACGTCGCAACGTCCCGTATCGTAGGCCGCGACGACTTCGTCGTCCTTTTCAAAGACGACGAGTTTGTATTTCATCTTGTTGGCTCGGAAGTAGTCTCCGACGTTCAGCTCGGTGGTCGTGCCGGTGTTGACGCAGATCGTCGCGCCGTCGAGTTCCTTGGCGGCCTTGATGTTGCTTTTCTTTCGCACCATGAAGCCTTGGCCGTCGTAATAAGTGACGCCGGTGAAGTCGAGGCCAAGCGACGTGTCGCGGACGAGCGTCCAAGTCGTGTTGCGGGACAAGACGTCGATTTCGCCGGACTGGAGCGCGGTGAAACGCTCCTTTGCCGACAAGGGCGTGAACTTTACTTTGGTGGCGTCGCCGAAGACCGCCGCCGCGATCGCACGGCAGACGTCGACGTCGATGCCGGTCCAATTGTTCTTCGCGTCAGGATTGGAGAATCCGGCCAGACCTTGCCCGACGCCGCATTTTACGAAGCCCTGCTTCTTGACGTTGTCGAGGGTGCCGGCCTCGGCGAGCGAGGCCCCAAGGAAAGCCAACAGCAGGGGCAAGAGGAGGCGACGGACGGCGGTAGAAATCACGGTGGCGGTCTCCCTAGGGTCTAGACACTTACGCATCAACGTACATTAGTTAGCCATTTCCTAGGGGTCCGCAAGCTCTAATACCCGGCTCAAAAAGGTCCCCTACCATGCCGAAATGACGGTCTTTTTCTGTTCTGGGACCAACGGCACGAAAAGCCGCTACCCCTGGTCTATTTTTTGCAAAAGATTGGGTACTGACCTAGCTACCTTTCATGGAGGATTCCATGTCCAACCGTGGACCAGACCAAAAGATGGCCAAGCGCCTCGCGGGATGCTTGATGTTGGCCGTCGGCTTTACCGCCATGGGCCTCCAGAGCTGTTCGACGGAGTCTGAAGAAGGCTCCGAAGTGAAGACTCAGCTCGGCGCGAGCGGCAACCAAGCGGTGGCCCGCCGCTACAATGATTACGTCGCCTCGGGCGTCAGCTGCCAGAACACTGGCTCCGGTAAGCACGTTCTCGTGACCGGCTTCGGCCTTTTCTCGGGCGTCGACTACAACATCTCGGGCGTCGTCGTCAGCTCGTTCGCCGACCCGTCGATCACCTCTGGCACGATCGATACCGATTCGAACCACGCGTCGTCCGACCAGCCCCAAGCGGCCTCGGCCGTCATGATGTCCTCTTCGGTCGCGAGTGGCCGACTGGTCGAAGTCAACAAAGGCGCGCGCGTCAGCCAGCGCAGCATGACGATCAACGGCCAAGCCTTCGAAATCTGCTTTTTGACCCTCGACGTCCAATGGGACCTCGCGGCCGCCATCATCATCCACGAGGCCGAAATCTTTAAACCGGCAATGATATTGATGTCCGGGCGCGGCGCCGAGACCGCCAACTTCGAAGGCGGCGCCCTGAACCGCGCCATGGGCCTCTCTGGCTTCACCTGGAGTGGCGCGGCGCACACTGACAACACTCCCCAGGCCAACTACATTCTTCTCGGCCGCCCTATGAAGAGCTACATGACCTGGAACAGCGCCCAATTGGCGGCCGCGACGTCTGACCTGGTCGCCGCCAACGGCTTCCAAGTCGCTTCGTTCACTGGACCACGGTCGGACAACACCTACATTTGCAACAACACGAGCTTCGTCGTTCTCGAAGCGGTTAAAGGCGCCCCTATCTCCTTGGCTGGCGGCTACCTCCGCCTCTCGCCTCAGATTACCGGTTCCCCTAAGACGGGCTTCTTCCACTTCCCGGCTGCGGCGGACAATTCGCCCGACCATATTGCCAATTGGATCAAAGTGTTAGCTACGGCCATCGATACGACCCTGTAGCCTAGAGACACCCGGCCAAAAACAGTGATAAAATTGTCGAACAGCAATCGTTCGACATTTTTACGTTTTGGGGGGTTTATGAAGAAGCTTTTGCTTTCCGTTGTCATGGGTCTGATGAGCTCTGCCGCTTTCGCGGTCACTCCGTTCAACTTGCCGTGGGTCAACAACCCGGCGCGCGACACTGTCTATAAAACGACCGATCACGCGGACGGCGTTTTCGTCATGGAGTTCTTCGCGAACTTCTGTGGCGCCTGCAACGACAACGCCGTCAACGTCGACGCCCTGTCGACCGCCTATGCGCACGACGCCCGCGTCCAAGTCCTTGATATGAGCCTGGACAGCAGCGACCGTGAGATCGCCACCTGGATCGCCAACCACGCGCCGAACCATCCCGTCTTGAAAGACGTCGGCCGCACCGTTTGGAACCAAATCCACGCCCAGTACATTCCCACGGTCGTAATCACTGACTGCCACGGCACTGAGAAATACCGCAGCACCGGCGGTTGGGACGAGAGCATCACTGCTCAAATTCACAGCACGGTCGACGCTCTTCTCGCCGCCGGCTGCAACTGAATGGGGTCAGGCACCTCCGGCAACCACT
>JAYWBY010000755.1:0-7825 GCA_043781115.1 Pseudomonadota bacterium | reverse complement strand
CTCTTCGCGCCCGCTCCGAAGCGGTCAACTCGTTTGGCGACGGCGCGCTGATTTGCGAGCAGTACCTGACGTCGCCGCGCCACGTCGAAGTGCAGATCCTAGCTGATCGGCACGGTCAGGCCGTAGCCATCGGCGACCGCGACTGTTCGGTGCAGCGGCGCCATCAAAAGATCATCGAAGAAGCGCCGGCCATCGGCCTGACCGACGAAACGCGTCACGCGCTTCATGAAGCCGCCGTGGGTTTAGCGAAGACGGTCGGCTATGATTCGACGGGCACCGTCGAATTTCTCGTCGACTGGGCCGAACCGTCGAAGAGCGCGAAGCTGCAGCGTTTTTACTTCCTGGAAATGAACACGCGCCTGCAGGTCGAGCATCCGGTGACGGAAGAAGTCTTCGGCTTGGACCTGGTCGAATGGCAGCTGCGCGTTGCTCAAAACGAACGTTTGCCCGAAGCCTTCGGCAAGCTCGAGCCGCGCGGACACAGCGTCGAAGTGCGGATCTACGCCGAGGACGTGCGCAAAGGTTTCTTTCCCGCGCCTGGTCCCGTCGCCTCGTTCAAACCCGCCAGCGGTCCCGGAATTCGCTGGGAAGTCGGGCTCGACGAGATCGACGAGGTCACCGGCCGCTTCGACCCGATGGTCGCGAAGCTGATCGCGACCGGTAGCGACCGCAAGGTGGCGTTGGCCCGCTTGGTCGAGGCCCTGTCACGAACGTTCTTCGCCGGGCCTGCTTGCAACATGGAATTCCTCGCCGAGATTTGCGCCCACTCGGTGTTCGTCGATGGTCCGGTGACGACGCACTTCTTGAACGAGCACTTGGACGGCCTCTTGGCCGGCATCGACATAAGGCGCCTGGCCCAGCAAGGCCTAGCGAACGAACTCTTAGACAAGCTTGCCGCCGGGTCCCTCGGCACGGCGGCAAACCTGGGCCGGGTCGACGCTAGGGCCCTGACCAGGAGTATTTTCTCTTTAAATAACAATAAGATAGCGGAAGTCGCTGGCCCCGGCCTGAAGTTCGGCGGCGAAGCCACTGGCGTCAGCGCCGACCAACGCTTCAAAGTCCAAAGCGGCCAAGGGGTTTCGGACGGCGCGGGTGCCGGCTCTCGGCCATTTTGGTATGCTGCTCTCAAGGCCGGTAGCGGCCGGCAGTTCTGGGTGGCGACGGGTGGTCATCACTTCACGCGGACCGAGGAACGGGCGACGGCGGAGTCCTCTGGCGCGGGTCAGGGGTCGACTTCGGAAATTCTGGCTCCCGTTCCCGGCAAGGTGATCCTCGTGAAAGCCGAAAGCGGCAAAGAGCTAGCCCCAGGCGACACCGTGCTCGTGCTCGAATCGATGAAGATGGAATTCGAAGTAAAGGCGACGCGAGCCGGCAAGCTCAAGTCGTTGACCGTCAAGAACGGGGACCAGGTGAGCGCCGGCCAACTCTTGGCGGCGTGGGAGTAAGGCGTGAAGGACCATTCGAACGACGTCAATTTCAAGCGGTTCATCAAGGAATCGGGCTTCAAAGTCTTGGCTTTGGCCCGGCTGAGCCAGTGCGAATACAGCGTCATGCTCTATCTTTTGAACTGCGCCGTTTCGGGGCTCGACCAGTTCATCACCACCGAACAGGAGCTTGCCTCGCTCATCGGATATGACGACACGACGCTCCGCTCAACCTTGGGCGAGCTCGCCGGCAAGAACATGATCCGCCTCCACTACGGCGACACGACCAACGGCGACTCGACGTCGCTGCGCGTCGGCATGCAGTACGACATGAGCAAGTGGGTGCTGAATTACGCGGTGGAAGGGACGTCCCAAGACGCGATCGTTTTCCCGTTCCGCCGCCAAGGCACCGCCAATCTCCTGGTCGTCGAAGGCCACAAGAAGGACCCGAAGAAAAAACCTGAAGAGAGCACGACTTGGCAAAGGGTCCTGGAGTCTTTCATCCAGGGCCGGAGCCTCGACGACGACGAAGTGACGCAGGCGGAAGAAGCCGCGGAGATCCTCGTCGAGGTCCACCCCGTCGATCAAGTGTTGCTGATGATCCGCCACTTCGGTCTGCGCATTCCGACGCTCAGCCTTTTGGCTTCGAGCTGGCAGCATTACCAAGAGATCTTCGAAGCCGAAACACAGAAGGTCGACATGCTCGGCGCCCGGCAAAAGCACCAGGAGCTCGATATGAAGCTCCGCGAGCAAGCCGAATCCCTGCTGATGAAGACCGACAAAGAGTTGAGCGAGGAAGAGCGCACCGTGCTGCAAATCCTCGTCAAACATCGCCATCCTCGGCGCCAGCTCTTTTGGGCTTATCAAGTGCGAACGCGCTACCCGAATCTCGGCAGCTTTTTCGCCGACAACGTTTCGCTGATGCTTTCAGTGACAAGCGCCGGCACCGTCGTGAAAAAGCACGACTGAAGCGGGCGCGAACACGGGCGAACACTATGACGGCCGCGCAGCCTTCAAGGCCTTGAGCCCGGAGGCAGCTGCCTCTAACCTCACAAAGAGCGAACCCTTGCTTTTTGGAGTTGCCATGACGCTTCCACCTTGGATCAAACTAGCTTGCCTCGGTCTTTCAATGGGCGCGATGCTCGCCGCGTGCTCACGGCCTTCGGGCAGTGACAGCAGCGACCCCGGCCCGACCATCCCGCACGGCGGCGACGCCAATCCGAAGGGCGACGGCGGGGGAGGGGATACGGTCACCGCGTTGACCCTCGGATCCGAAGCCGAAGCCAAAGGCGACGTCCTGAAGGACGAGAACGGCATGTTCTCGCTGACCCGCACCTACTCGTTCACCCTCGACCATGACATGAGCCTGCAAGTTCGCAAGTCATTGGCGAACGGCAACTGCGGCTCGCCCAACGCCAGCTTTTTCATCCTAAAAGACGGAGAGCAAGTCACCGACGCCACGATCGACCACGACAAAGAGTATAACGGCGCTCCTCAGGAAAAATTCCCCGTGGCCTTGGCCGCGGGCGACTACCTCCTCGCCGCCTTCGTTACCCTCGACCAAGAGTGCAAGGAAATGCTCTTCTTCTACAACTTCTTCATCGAAGAAGCCAAGGCTCCGGCAGCGGACCCTTCGCCGCCTTCGGGTACGCAAACGACGACCGATACGACGCGCACGGATCCCGTACCGACGCCAACTCCGACTCCCGAGCCGACGCCGGACCCGACGCCGATCCCGGGTCCAGCGCCGACCCCCAATCCAACGCCGACCCCGGTACCCGGCCCGCCCTACGCCTATGACGCGACGAAGAACGCCTGTTTGAACGCCACCGGCTTCGTCGGCTACAACGCGGCGGAAGGCGAGTGCGGCGACCTGAGCGGCAAGAACCTCGCGGACCGCGACTTCAGCTTTCACGCGATGCGCGGCATCAAACTCTCGACGTCTAAGCTCTGGAATGCGCATCTGCAATACGCCGACCTGACCGGCGCCATCGTCGACGGCGTCGACTTTCGCCCGTCCGACATGTCGTCCGTCAATTTGACCAACTGCCGCGGCCGTGACACCAAATTCTCCGACCGAGGCGTGAACCTCTCGTCCGCCGTGCTGAAAGGCTGCCAGTTCGATTCGGCGTCGTTCTACTTAGCGCAATTGGGCGGCGCGGACCTGTCGGGGGCGACGCTGAACGACACCGCGTTCCGCGAGGCCGAAATGAGCCGCGCCAACTTCGCCGGGGCGACCATCGCGCGCTCGGACTTCTTCGAGACGAAGATGCGCGGCGCTACGTTCACCAACGCCAAGATCGACGGCGCGGAATTCGTCGGCGCGGAACTCAGCAGCGCCAACTTCACGGGCTCGACCATGACAGGCAGCGTCAACTTCAACAATTGCATGCTCGTGTCGACCAACTTCAGCGGCGTCAAAATGGGGTACGCCAGTCTGCAGCTCACCGACATGAGTGGCGCGGACTTTCGCGGCGCCGATCTCTCGGGCGTGCAAGGCTTGGACCCGTTCTTCAACCCGAAGGTGCGTGGCGCGAAGTTCGATGCGCGGACGAAGCTGCCGATCACCAAGGAAGAAGCGATCGCGATGGGGATGAGCTATTATCCTTGAGCGGGACTTAAGCAGCGCGCTTCGGCAAGAAGAGCGCCACGCCGTCCACTTCGACCTCGAGGCCTTTGGCGGCGATCGCGATCGTGATGCGTTTGCCGCCAATCATCAATTCGCGGCGGCTGCCGGCTTTCAAGATGCGCGGGTCGATGGCCACCGAAGCCCCCGACGAGAAGTTGAGAGAGATGCGGCCTTCCGGCGATAGGTCGAAGCCCACGAAGTCGAAAGTGGTGCTGCTGGAATCCATGCCTGGGGCACCCGGGTCCATCGACTCGGCCTCCAAGTCGCCTTCCGGCATCAGCTCTTCGTCATGTTCGATGCCCAAGTTGTCGAAGGAGCCGTCGATCGCCAGCTCTTCGTGGACGTCGATCGTGTCGTCGGCCTCGGCCTTCTCGACGAGCTTCATGGCTTCGATGCGGTCGGCCGAGTTGAAGTCCTCGACCTCGGGGAAGCTCTCTTCCTCGGCGATCGATGCGTTGAGTTTCTCTTCGAAAGCGTCGGCGTCGGCTTCGTCGACCTCGTCGGCGATTAGGTAGTCGTCGGAATCCCCGACGGGGTCGGCAACGGCGGCGAGCGTCGGAGCGGTAGCAGGCGTCGGCGCGAGCGTTGCTTTCGGCATCGGCGCGGCGGGCTCTTCGAAAGTCATTTCTTCGAGCTCAGTGGTGTCGTCGCTCGACAGGTTTAAATCGTCTTCCATGGCCAGCTCCTCGACTGGTAGCGAGGACGTGGCCAGGTCTTCGAAGGGCAGCTCCTCGGCAGGGGCCTCCTCGCCAAAGTCGATGTCATCAGAATTTTCGGGGGAATTCTCGGGTGAGTTCTCAAGGGAGCTTTCGGCGTCCGGCGTGAGTTCTTCCATGTTCAAGTCTTCGACCAGCGCGAGATCGTCGGTATCGTTGCTTTCGAGGGCGGCCGCGGTCGTTTCTTCCTCGAAGCCGAGACCTAAGTCGTCGTCCTCGAAGTTCGGACCGGGATCCGTGCCGACGCCCAAGTCTCGGCCGACTTCCGGCGATTGAAACGAATCGTCTCCGGACGGCAGGTCGTCGAGTTTCAAGTCGTCGTCGGCGGCGGGCGCGGCCCCTCCCGAGGAATCGCCCAAACCGGCAAACGGATCTTCTTGGGCGGCGTCTTGGCTATAGGGAGCCAACGCTTCGATGAACTTCTTCGACCCGGCGCGTTCCATGACTTCTTGGAGAGTTTCGTCCTTTTGGGCGAGCTCTTTGTAGACGGAAACGACCTTCGCGATCAGTTTGGGCAGCTTCGCTGCTGGAACGCCCTCAGCCATAAATGAAGCCATCTCCGGAAGCTGAGAATTCTTGCCGCCAAGACTAATCCGGTAGCCGTTGGTTTCGCCGATGATCGAGACGTCGAGAGTGTGAGTCGCGACGCAGCTGCGCGCGCAGCCGTTGATGCCGATTTTGAGAGGACTGCTGAGCGTCAATCCAGCGAGCTCCGTGGCGAGCTCAATGCTGGCGCCCATGGCGTCTTGCTGGTGTTCGCTGCAGAGTTCGCCCAAGCAATTGACCGGCTGGTGGAGGCCGTCTTGGTAGTGGCGCACTCCGAGACCGAGAGCCTTCAACTCGGCTGCGACCTTCGCGGCCTTTTCGGAGGCCACGAAGATGGCCAACCGATGGTCTTCGGTGGCTTTCACGACCGCGGAGTCGGCGTCGCAAAGCGCGGCGATCTTCTTCAGCTGGGCCGAATTATAGATGCCGCCTGGCGCTTCCGTGGAAAGCAGCAGTAGACCGTTGGCGAGTTTGAATGGTTTGCCCATGGCCTTTGGATCGGAGGTGGGGGCAAAATCTTGAATTGAGTCGCAAAAAGGTCGGTTGGCAAAAGACAAAGACCCGGGAAAAATCCCGGGTCTTGGCTTAGCCTAACGAGGCTGCCGAAGCGTCGCCGAAGCGCCCTTCAGCTGAGGTGTTCCATGTAATCCCGGAGGCGCTGATTCATCAAGGCCTTCGAGGTCCAGAACGTCTCGGCGAGCTGCATGACGATGTCGATCGAGCTGTCGATCGACTCGACTTCCTTGCGCAAAGCCTTCCCCGGGATCAATAGTAGTCCGGCGAAGATGTTGGCTTGGACGTCGAGCACTTCCGACGGCGAGCTGGTGAAACGCGCGCAGGCTTTGTTTCCGGCGCGGCAAAGGTGCTTGAAGAGCTCCTTGGCGAGGAGGAAACGCACGTAGGGGCGCATTTCCGGACCGCGGAAGCGAACCGTCGTGGTGGTGGCTTCGCCGTTGCCGGCCGTTTCGACGATCACAGGGTCGGTCATCGTCTCGTCGTTGACGAGCTTGATGTTCGGGTAAAGCTGGAAAACCTCGGGGATGTAGATCGGCGCTTCCGTGAAGTTGCCGGTCGCGAGCACCGCTTCCGCGGCTTTCACCACGGCGAGGCGGTCGATGTCGAAGAGTTCTTCGAACGACTTGAGGCCACCGCCTTCCTGTTGCCACTTGGTCGGGTTCTTGAAGAACTCTTTCTTGAGGTTCTCCAAGCTCCGACCTTGCAGCGCGAACGAGCCGTAGCCGCGGTATTCGAACACGGCTTCTTCTAGACCGACTTTGCCCGAGGCGATGTCGATTAGTAGGCGCTCGTCGATGTTCAAATGGTCGGCAATGCTCCGGAGCGTGGCCAAGGCGCGGATGTTCTTCTTACCCTTCTTCCAATGGCTGCAGTCGGCCGGGTCATAGCCCAGGATGGCCCCGACGTCTTGGTCGATGACCTTGACGTTGCCCTCGTAGCGGATCTCGAGGGCTTCCTTACAGAAGCGGAACAGGGTGGCAGAGTGGGGGTACCTGTTTTCGGCGGTTTTCTTCATACCCGGAATCCTCCTTGGACGTTGAGCACGCAAAAGCCTGTCCTTAGGCTTTTGGCCTTTCGACGCAGCGTCCTGCCACGCGAAAATGTTCGATTGTTCCTGGAATGACCTAGGACAATTAAAAACGATTTTGGTCAAAGGGTCAAGAAGACGGACGTAAGAAGTTCTGCGGTTTCACCAACTAAGAGTTGGTGAAACCGTCAAGGGGCGGGATTAAGTTGGCCAACCTTACTTGGCCGTCGACTCGAGGATCGCGATAGTCATCGGACCGGGTAGGCGGCTGACCTTGCACGGCACGGCTTCCGAAACGCGCTGAATCAACTGCGTGGCCCGTTCGGGGGTCTCACGTTCGCGGCCTTTGAGGCGCACGCTCAGTTTCACTTTGTCGCCGCGCTCGAGAAAGCGTTTCACGGCGGAAATTTTGGTCTGCAAGTCGTGGTCGGAGATGTTGACCTTCAGCTGAATCTCTTTCAGCTCGGACGTGCGCATCTGCTTCTGTTTGGCCTTCTTCTTCTCGTATTCCAGCTTTTTCGCGTCTTGGATCCGCACGACGGGCGGATCGGATTTGTCGCTGACGATGACGAGATCGAGGCCGAGTTCTTCGGCTTGGCGGATGGCCGAGTCGGACGGAACGATCTCATTAATACCTTCCGCGATGAGGCGGACTTTCGGAACGGCGCGAGCCATGGCACGAGTGAAGATATCCAACGGAAGCAGTCTCCTTCTGTAATTTACGGATAGGACGCAAAGGACCAGGACCCCTGTTTTTACATTAAAAACCCTAGACTTTACTAGTCGTAAAGCCCTGAGGCTGGGTCTTGGACGGGGGCGAACGCTGATTTTATAACAGACTGATATGGAAGGCTAATCCACCTCAATCTTGGGTCAGAAGGGCGACGACGCTAGATCGACGCAGGTGACCGTCCGGTGGGAGTCGGAAACGGTCAATGTCGCTAAATCGTACTCGCCGGGGCGAGCC